>DATFUK010000662.1:0-6089 GCA_035260865.1 Candidatus Methylomirabilota bacterium
GGCCGCCTCATCGGCGTCATCGACTCGCGCCTGATCGTGTCGGCCGGCTTCGGCCTGCTCGCCCTCTCCGGGATCTGGCTGAGCCGGCTCACCTTCGACGTGGCGTGGTCGAACATCGCCCTGGTCACCTTCCTGAACGGGCTCGCCAACCCGCTCATCTTCATCGCGCTCTCCACCATGTCCTTCGCCACTCTGCGGCGCGACCAGATGGGCGGGGCCACCGGCATCTACAACCTCATGCGCAATCTCGGCGGCAGCATCGGCATCTCGATGGCCACCACGCTCCTGGCCCGGCGCGCGCAGGTGCACCAGAACGTGATGGTGGCGAAGATGACGCCCTACGATCCGGTCTTCCAGCAGCGGCTCGAAGCGCTCCGGCGAGTGCTGACGCCCAAGGTGGGACCGAGCGCGGCCGGGCCGCAGGCGCTCGGGATCCTCTACAAGACGCTGGTGGCGCAGGCGACGTTGCTGGCCTTCGTGGACAACTTCCGGCTGATCACGGTGCTGGCGATCTGCTGCATCCCGCTGGCGGTGTTCCTCCGGCGCGCGCGGGCGCGGCCGGCGCCCGGGGCGCACTGACGAAAGGCCACCCCTCACCCGGCCCTCTCCTCTGAGGGGAGAGGGTTATTTCGACTTCGCCGCTGCGGGCTCGAACTTGGAGAGGGTGGAGAGGGCGCTCAAGGATTGCACGCCCTCGCGGCGCTCGGTGCCGATGACCCAGGTGGGGAAGACCTTCACGCCCGCCTTCTCGCAGAGGTCGGGCCGGCCGTTGACCGTGTCCGCGGCGCACTCCACGTAGGGAACGTCCTTGGCCGCGTCGCCGAAGAGCGCCTTCTGCTCGGTGCAGTGCGGGCACCAGTGGGCGCCGTACATCACCGCGCCCGTCTCCCGCAGGTGGCGCGCCAGCGCGCCCTCGAAGCCCGTGCCGCCGCCCGCGGGCATCGCGTAGATGAAGGCGGCGCCGAGCGGCGCGAGGATCGCGGCGGCCAGGGCCCCGGGCACGAGCGCGGAGAGCTTGCGGCGGCCCGGCAGCACCGCGCGCCGGCGGAGCAGCACCGCCAGGATGGCCACCATGATCCCGCCGGAGGCCAGGCAGTAGGCGCACGTGGCGTGGATGACCAGCACCGAGAGCACGGTGAGGTAGATCGAGACGCCGACCCCCGCGGCAGCCAGGTACAAGGCCCAGGTCCAGCGCGGCGCGGTGAGCCCGAGCATGGCCAGCGCGCCGATGGCCGCGTACATCACCGCGCCCCAGAGCGCGGTCGGCACCCCCAGCAGCGTGCCGTAGCGGCTCCCCTGCACCACGTCGCAGCCGCTGCCGGAGAGGCAGAAGGCGGCGTTGCCGCCCATCCACTTGAGCCCGGTGAGGTAGGCCGCGATGGCGAAGCCGGCGGCGGCCAGCCCCAGGATGAGGAAGTCCGGCCGGGCGGGGGCAACAGGGGTAACCTCGCGTTTTCGTGTAGCCATACGGTCGTAACAGTACCACAAGGCCGCCCGGCCGCCCCGGTCGGACGCGCGCATTGCGCCGGCGCGGGCAGGGGCGCTACGCTAGCAGGATGTTCCCGCTTCCGCCCCTGACGGATGAGCAGCGTTCGGTGATCGAGCGCGTGGCCACCCTCTCGCGCGAGCGCTTCGCGGCGCGGGCGGGCCGGTACGACGCCGACTCTTCGTTCCCCTACGAGAACTACGCGGATCTGCACGCGGCCGGCCTGCTCGCGCTCACCGTCCCCCGCGAGTACGGCGGGGTCGGCGCCGATCCGGTCACCTACGTGCACGCCCTGCGCGAGATCGCCAAGGGCTGCTCGGCCACCGCGCTCACCTTCAACATGCACTCGACGGTGACCACCTTCGTGGCCGCGCTCGGCACCGAGGAGCAGAAGCGGCGCTACTTCGGCGAGGTCGTCGGCCGCGGGGCCCGCATCGCCTCCATCACCAGCGAGCCCGAGCAGAGCTTTCGCGACAAGTTCGTGCTCAACACCGTGTTCCATCCGACGGACGGCGGAGGCTACCGGGTGGCGGGAGTGAAGCAGTTCTGCTCGCTCGGCGACGCGGCCGACTACTTCTTCATCACCGGCATCCAGGCGGGCAAGACCAGCGCGCGCGACGGGGTGATCTCCGCGATGATCCCGGGCCGCGACGCGGGCGTGAAGATCGAGGGCACCTGGAACGCCACCGGCATGCGCGGCACGATCAGCCATACTATTCGTTATGACTGCTCTGTCGACAGGACCAACGTGATTGGCACGCCGGGCCAGTACCTGACCATCGATCTCCAGGGCTTCGCGCTCGGCTACGCCGCCGTCTACCTGGGTATCGGCGAGGCCGCCTTCGAGTACATGACCGAGTACGCACGCACCAAGGTCCAGCGGCCCTCCACCGAGCCCATGAGCCATCACCCGCTCGTGCAGCGCGCGGTGGCCGAGGTGGGTACCCAGATCCGCGCGGCCCGGCTCCTCCTGCACGAGGCCGCCTGCGTGAAGATGGCGGGCGATCGCGAGGCCACCATGCTCGCGGTGAACCAGGCCAAGACCTTCGCGGCCGACGTGGGGCTGATGGCCACCGAGCGCGCCATGCGCCTGGCGGGCGGGCGCGGCATCCTGAAGGAGCTGCCGCTCGAGCGCTGGCACCGTGACTCGCTGGCGGGCCCGGTGATGCCCCCGTCCAACGATCGCTGCCTCGAAACCGCGGGCAAGCTCCTCTGCGGGCTGCGCGCGGCCACCCTCGAGTTCCAGTAGCCGGCGGCCGCGGCGACATGCGACTCGACGTGCTCCGACGCGAGCTGGCCCAGGGCGCGGAGACCATCCAGGGCCTCGTGGCGGGCGTGTCGGCGGACGAGGCGCGCGTGCGACCCGCGCCCGACTCCTGGTCGATCCTGGAAGTCGTGGCGCATCTCCTCGACGAGGAGCGCGAGGACTTCCGCCCGCGCCTCGACCTGGTCCTGCACCGGCCGGAGGAGAAATGGACGCCCATCGATCCTCCGGCGTGGGTGACCGCGCGCGGCTACAACGATCGTGAGCTCGCGGCCACCCTGAGCGACTTTCTGACCGAGCGGGAGCGCTCGCTGGCCTGGCTCGCGGGGCTCAAGGCGCCCGACTGGGGCCGCGAGTACCTGGCCTCCTTCGGGCCGATCACCGCCGGAGACCTGGCCGCCTCCTGGGCCGCGCACGACCTACTCCACACGCGCCAGCTCCTCGAGCTGCGCCGCACCCGGTTGCTCGCCCTGACCGCGCCGCACCGCACCGGGTACGCGGGTGACTGGTAGAGAGCCGCTCCTCCTCCTGATCGTCGGCCTCGCCCTGCTGGTCCTCTCGGGCATCGGCCCGCACGACCGGGCCACGTGGTGGCTCGAGGTGGCGCCGATCCTGATCGCGGTCCCGATCCTGGCGGCCACCGCGCGCCGCTTCCCGCTGACCCCGCTCGCCTATCGGCTCATCTTCGTCCACGCGCTCATCCTGATGGTGGGCGGCCACTACACCTACGCGGAAGTGCCGGCGGGGTTCTGGCTAGAGGACGCGCTCGGGCTCGCCCGCAATCCGTACGATCGCCTCGGCCACTTGGCCCAGGGCTTCGTCCCGGCCATCGTGGTGCGCGAGATCCTGATCCGGCGGTCGCCGCTGCGGCCGGGCAAGTGGCTCACGTTCCTGGCGCTCTGCGTCTGCCTGGCGATCAGCGCGCTCTACGAGCTGGTGGAATGGTGGGCCGCGCTGATCGGCGGCGAGGGAGCCGACGCCTTCCTGGGCACGCAGGGCGATCAGTGGGACACTCAGTGGGACATGTTCGTGGCGCTCCTGGGAGCGGCGGCCGCGCTGGCGCTGCTCTCCCGGGCCCACGATCGCCAGATCGCGAGACGAGAGGACCCGACCCGTGTCTGAGTACAAGGCCAACTCGGCGAGGACCGCGAGCACGCTGAAACCGTCACCCTGAGATTCGAACATGGGATTTGCTGCGCGAGTTCCGCCGGATCGGCCGGTCGAGTACCTCCCGACGAAGGAGGGCTACGATCGTTGGGCCGCCATCTACGACACGGAGGACAACCCGGTCATCCTCCTCGAGGAGCAACATCTCGATCCGCTCCTTGGCGACGTCTGTAACCTCACGGTCGCCGATCTGGGCTGCGGCACCGGCCGGCATACGATTCGGCTCGCGGGTGCGGGAGCGCGTGTCACCGCGCTGGACTTCAGTGATGGGATGGTGGCGAGAGCACGTGGCAAGCCCGGATGGGAGCGCGTGGAATTCATTGCGCATGATCTGAGCGAGCGCCTGCCGCTACCAGACCGCTCCTTTGACCGAGTGCTGAGCTGCCTGGTGCTCGATCACATCAGCGATCTTCCCAGATTCTTCTCGGAGTGCCGACGCGTGTGCCGCGAGGATGGATTCGTCCTTGTCTCCGTGTTTCACCCCGCCCTCATGGTGCACGGCATCCAGGCGCGTTTCGTGGACCCGATGTCCGGGGTCGAGATTCGCCCGGCGAGTTGCGGAAACCAGATCTCCGACTATGTGATGGGCGCGGCTCGAAGCGGGCTGACACTCGAACACATGAGCGAGCATACGGTCGACGACGACCTCGCCGCGCGGTCACCGCGCGCCGCGAAGTACCGAGGCTGGCCGCTGGTTCTGTTGATGAAGCTCCGGCCGTGAGGCGGTCGTGGTGGGCAACCCTGATCGGTGACGAGGGCACCGACGCTATCCTGGGCACGCCGGGTGATCAGTGGGACACTCAGTGGGATATGTTCGTGGCGCTCATGGGAGCGGCCGTCGCGCTGGTGCTGCTCCCCTGCATCCACGACCGCCAGATCGCGAGACGAAAGGACCCGACCCATGTCTGAGCACAAGGCCACGATCCGCTGGAAGCTGGCGGCCGACGGAGAGGCGTTCCTCAAGGGCCGCTACTCGCGCGAGCACACGTGGACGTTCGACGGCGGAGTCACCGTGCCGGCGTCACCGTCGCCGGGGGTGGTGCCGGTGCCGTGGTCCAATCCGGCCCACGTGGATCCGGAAGAGGCGTACGTGGCGGCGATCACGAGCTGCCACATGCTCACCTTCCTTTACGTGGCCATGCGCGAGGGCTTCCAGGTCGAGTCCTACGAGGACGACGCGGTGGGCGTGATGCGCAAGAACGAGCGCGGGGCGATCTGGGTGAGCGCGGTGACCCTGAACCCGCGCATCGTCTACGGCGGCGCCCGGCGCCCGACCGACGCGGACGTGGACCATCTGCACCATCTGGCCCACGAGCAGTGCTTCATCGCCAACTCGGTGAAGACGGAGATCCGGGTGGCGGGACAGCACTCACCAGCTCAGTTTGGGCCTGAGTCAGTTCCCAGGACCTGACGAGGGCGGCCTGGCGGCGAGGACCACGGGGCCGTCGCGGTCATGGGGGTTCGCGCCGATGGTGTCCCGTCGGGCTCGGGCGTGACCACGATGGGCGAGAGTAGCAACTTCCTCAACACCTGACGGGCCACAACCGGGGCGCCCTCCAGGGCAGCCACCCAATCGTCGCGCAGGGCCCGACCTCAACTGAACCCGGGACCCGGCAAGTCGGGTGGGCGCGTAAGTGGACGGAACAGCGAGCCCACGGGGCACCCAGGCTCAGGCTAACCCACGGAGTTTCCCAGGCTTACGGCCGCATGACCTGGCCCCTTCATGACACTCGTACGGCCCGCTGTTCGGTTTCTTCCGCCGCGCCTCGAGCCATTCACCATCGTTTAGGAATCGCCATACAGGTGCTGGAAGCGAGCGCCTTCTACGGCTCTGCTGCGATTCCGAGGTCAGGTGGATGATCCGGCTACCTCCAGAAGAATCTTTCCGCCGCGTTGCGCATGCGCGACGGCTTCCTTGATGGACGAGAGGGGGTAGGTTGCCGCCACTGGAATGTGCATCCGCCCGGACGCGATCATCTCAGCGGCCTGCGCTGCGGCTGGCGCAAGTTTGGCCGCAAACTCCGGGTGGGCCATGAAAAAGCCTCGTACGGTGACCGGCTTGAAGATAACGTCCAGCGGGCTGATAGACATCGGATTCGAGCTCATGGCCGCAAAGCTGACGAGCGTGCCGTGGGGCGAGAGCGTCGCTGCGAGCACGCCCGTCGCCGGCCC
>DATFUK010000663.1:0-9166 GCA_035260865.1 Candidatus Methylomirabilota bacterium
CGAGCCGCGCCGCGTCCTTCGCCATCCACGAGGCCTTGCAGACCGGTGCGGCCACCGCGGCCTGGTCCATCTCCTGGAAGGCTCCGCGGCCGAGCTGCGCGGTGGGCGCGTGCCCGCTCAGCAGCACCACCGGCGACTCGGACATCAGCGCGCCGTAGAGGGCCGAGATCGCGTTGCAGTGTCCGGGCCCGGCGGTGACCAGGGCCACGCCCGGCTCCTCGGTGAGCCGCCCCCAGGCGTCCGCCATGTGCACGGCCGCCGCCTCGTGCCGGGTGTGCAGGATCGAGAGCCCGCTGCCGAGGGTCGCGTCGTAGACCGAGAGGATCTGGTTGCCCGACAGCGAGAACAGCTGCCGGACGCCGGCGGCGACCAGCGCCTCCACGACCAGGTGCGCGCCGGTCCGGGTCGCGCTCACTGCACCCGGCCGCGCGCGGCCACCGGCCAGACGACCTCGATCCGATCGTTCCGCACGCCGTAGACTTCGTCCACCATGTTGGTGACCACGCAGCAGTGGTTGGGCACCACGCTCACGACCTCGCCGACCTTCGGCCGCTCCGCGCACCCCGCGAAGTCCACCACCGCGTGCTCCTCGGAGAGATGGGTCACGTGCGCCTCCGGGTACTCCATGACGTGGCCGTAGCCCCTCATGTGATAGAGGTCCGAGGTGAGCACCTTGCTCCCCGCGTCGAGCACGCCGCGGTCGCCGGTCGGCCGGCTCACCACGGTGGCGCGCACGCGCATCGCGCACTGCTCCCACGTGGCGGTACCGCTCGACACCACCATCGCGTCGTTGTAGACGCAGGTCCCCGCGCGATGCTCGGTCAGCATCGGGAAGCGGTCCACCGTGGCGAGCGCGGGCGTACCGCCGCCCGAGACCACCGGCACCGGGATGCCGGCGTGCTCGAAGAGCGCGAGCGCGGGCTCGAAGAACTCGCGGGTGTCGGGATCGCGATTGGGGAAGGTCATGAGCCCCTTGAAGCGCAGACCCGGGAGCTTCATGGCGGTGCGGGCGAGCGCGAAGGCCTCGTCGGGCGTCTGGACGCCGGTGCGCCGGAACCCGGTGTCGCACTCGACGAGGAACTCGAGGTCCACGTGGTGCCGCGCCGCCGCCGCGGACAGCTCGCGGGCCACCACCTCGTTGTCGAGCACCACCGCGAGCCGCGGCACCCGCCGCGCGAGGGCCATCAGCCGCTCGGTCTTGGCCGCGCCGAGGATGTTGTAGGTGAGCAGCACGTCGTCGGCCACCTTGGCGTCGGCGAAGACCTCCACCTCGCCGAGCTTCTGGCAGGTGATGCCCACCGCGCCCGCGGCCATCTGCATCTGGCCGATGGCCGGGATCTTGTGCGTCTTGATGTGCGGGCGATTGCCGAGCCCGTGGCGAGTCAGGTGGGCTTGCACGCGGCGGATATTGTCCGCCATCACGTCCAGGTGAACCGTCACGGCGGGCGTCTCGAGCTCGGTGATCGCGGTCACGGATCCCTCCTCAGTTTGCGCTTCCACAGCTCCCACGGGCGGCCGAGCGTGCCGCCGACCGACCCCTCGGCGCGCTTCGCTTCCTCCGGGCTCAGATAGATCACGGGACCGCCCAGCCCCATCGCCTGCGCCTGCAACCGCGCGTTGACCTCGGTGTAGACGCTCCGGAACACCACGTGGGGCAGCCCGCCCCCCACCACGACGACCCCGTGGCCGCGCATGAGCACCACCGCGTGGGAGCCCAGGCTCTGCGCGAGCGCGCGCCCGATGGCCGGCGTGCGCACCAGCATGTCGGTGGCGCCCGCGGCGGCGCGGATGTCCCAGACCGGCGCCCCGGCGGCGAGGAACGCGCTCATGTGGTAGAGCGGCCGCAGCGGGACCCCGGTCACCCCGAACGGGATCACCGACGGCGAGTGGCTGTGCACGACCGCCTGCACGTCGGGCCGGGCGCGGTAGATCTCCCCGTGGATGTAGCGCTCGAGATAGCTCGGGCGCCCGCGCGCGTCCACCGGCTCGCTGTCCAGGTCGTATTCCAGGACGTCGGCCGCGGTCACCAGCTCGGGCGCCAGCGAGCGGGACATGAGGAAGCGGGCGGGATCGCGATCGTGCCGCGCGCTCACGTGCCCGTAGCCGTCGAGGACGCCCTGGTCCGCCAGGATGCGGTTGGCCGCCACGAGATCCTCGACGAGCTGCGCCGCCGCCGGTCCGGCCGAGGCGCTCTGGGCTCCGGCCCGCGGGCCGCGGTGCAGCGCGGCCACGAGCGCGGCGGCGGCGCCTCCCAGCACCTGTCGTCGGGTCACGCGGATCATCGGCGCACTCTGGGCCGCGCTACGGCGCCGAGACGGTCTGGGCGCCGCTGGTCGAGGTCACGGTGAAGGACGCGTCGCCCTGGCGCGTGTAGACGTAGGCGGACCAGCCGGGCGGCGGGGTCGGGATGGACCCGAGCATCGGGCCGCACGGCGCGCCGCCCACGGTGGTCTGGGCGGTCAGGACCTCCAGCGACTCGGGCAGCGAGCCGCCGCAGCTCGCGCGATAGCCGTTGACCGCGGTCGCGATCGCCTGCGCGTCGCTGCGGGCCTTGGTGGTGCGGGCCATCGGCAGGTCCTCGCGCACCATCTTCTCCTCGCGCTCGCACGCGAGCAGCAGCAGCGCCAGCGCCGCCACGCCCACCGCTCTTCGAAAGTCCACCACACGTCCTCTCCGCGCCAGAAAACCCGACGCGCCGGCCGAATTGTGACAGAATCATACGCCGCTCGACCGTATTCGGCCAACCAACCCTTCAACGACAAGGAGCGCGCGATGAGCGTCAAGCGTCACGGCGTCGGACCCCGACTGAGCCAGGCCGTCGTTCACGGCAACACCGTCTACCTGGCCGGCCTCGTGGCCGGCGATCCCTCGGCCGACGCCAGGGGCCAGACCGAGCAGATCTTGAAGAAGATCGACGATCTCCTGGCCGCCACCGGCAGCCACAAGTCCAAGCTGCTCTCGGCCACGATCTACGTCGCCAGCATGGCGCTCTACAACGACATGAACGCGGCCTGGGACGCCTGGGTGGATCCGGCCAACACCCCGGCCCGAGCGACCGTGGAGGCCCGGCTCGCCTCGCCGAAGTACGTGGTCGAGATCATGGTCGTCGCCGCCATCTGAGGACGGGGATGACCGCGCCCCACTTCGACGGCCCCCGGTTCGATAAGAAGGTCGTGCTGATCACCGGCGCGGCCGGCGGCATCGGCCGGGCCACCGCGGTGCGGTTCGCCGCGGAGGGGGCGCGGGTCGGGCTGGTCGACGTCTCGCGCGACGGCCTGCGCGAGTCGCTGGCCGCGGTGGAGAAGGCGGGCGGCACCGGGCTCACCGTCGAGGCCGACGTGACCCGGTCCGCCGACGTGACGCGCTACGCCGCGGCGGTCGCCGATCGCTTCGGCGGCATCGACTGCTTCTTCAACAATGCGGGCATCCTGGGCGCGGTGCGCCCGCTGGTGGAGTATCCGGAGGACGCCTTCGAGGAGGACCACCGCCCCGCGAATCCGGCCGCCGTCCACGACCGCATCGCGGGCGGGATCTATCCGGTGGACGGCGGATCGGTGGCGTAGCGTCCTCGGCCCAGTCAACCTGCCCTCTCCTCCGAGAGGAGAGGGTGATGACGCTAGGAGCCCAGCAGACTGACGCCGGGCTTCTCGGCGGCGCGGGCGCGGCCGGCCGGGGCCGCGGTGGTGTCGAGCTTCTGCAGCTCCGGCATCACGTCCCGGGCGAAGAGGCGCAGGTTACGCTCCGCCTCGTCATAGGGCATGCCCGCGTAGCCGAACACACCGACGTAGTGGCTGTTGCCGGTGCGCCCGTGGATGTCCAGGATCTTCTCGTAGCACTGCTCGGGCGTGCCCCACACCTGCAGGTTCATGAAGTAGTCGATGACGGTGTCGGTGCCGTACTGGTGGATCTTCTCCGCCATCTTGCCGTAGTACTCGTAGCCCTTGGTGTGGGCCAGGTGGTCGCCCTGGAACTGGTAGTGATCGAGCACGGTCTGGTAATAGCCGCCGATGTACCGGCGCGCCATCTCCTCGGCGCGGGCCCCGCTCGGGTCGCAGAAGGTCCAGCCCGCCGAGATCGGCGGGGGCGCGTCCACCCCGTTCACCTGGCGGTAGACCTCGCGGTAGGCTTCCAGCTCGCGCGCGACTTCCTTCCACGGCTTCTGGGGAATGATCAGGATGCCGACGCCCAGCTCGGCCATGATCCGCACCGACTCCGGGGAGACCGCCGCCGCGTAGGTGCGCCCGCGGAAGGACTTGAACGGGGCGGGACGGATCGCGGCGCGCGGCTGCTTGACGAAGGCGCCGTCGTACTCGCAGTAGCCTTGCTCGAGCCCGCGCAGCAGCATCTCCGCGCACTCCACGAAGCGCGAGCGTGACTCGTCCATCGAGAGCCGGAAGCCGTCGAACTCCACCTTGCCCGCGCCGCGCCCCATGCCGAGGATCAGGCGGCCGCCCGACAGGTTGTCGAGCATCGAGACTTCCTCGGCCACCCGCATCGGGTCGTGCCACGGGAGCACGACCACCATGGAGCCGAGCTGGATGGTACGGGTGCGGCCGGCCATGTAGGAGAGGAACTGCAGGACGTCGGGGCACATCGTGTAGTCCGTGAAGTGATGCTCCACGCCCCACACCGACTCGAACCCGAGCGGCTCGGCCAGCTCGGCCAGGCGCAGCTCGTTCACATAGACGTCACGATCGCTCTGCGCTTGGCCCGGATTCTGGAAGACGGCGGCCATCCCGACGTGCATGGTTGGTTCCCCCTCGCCCGGATGTTACGCGAGGGGGAACCCGGCCAGCAAGCGGGGGATCAGGCGACGCGGCGGAGCTGTCGCTGCGGGGCGGCCGCGGCCGCGCCGCGGCGCACGACCAGCTCGTAACCGCGCGGGGTGCGCGCCATCAGCACCGGCCAGACCTCTTCCAGCAGCGACTCCCAGCCACTCGGGACGGCCACGATCACCTGCCCGACGCTCCACAGCCCGCGCGGCGTCACGTGCACCGACACGAAGGACTCGCCGCCCAGCTTCCGGTCCACGAGGGACTGGACATAGGCGCGGATCCCCAGGGCACGGGCCTCGCTGCGATCCAGCGCCACCCGCCATACGAGCGGTCCCACCACCAGCGCCAACCCGACCAATGTAGCCACCGCGATCTCGACCATGGCGATCTCCTTCCGCCGATTGAGATGCGCGGACCCCCCCGAGGGATTCCGACGATTGCCGACGAAGAAAGGTGGAATCCATCTCGACCCTGCCGCCGTCGAAATGGCGTGTGGAAGGAGAAAACCATGATGGCAAAGCGCATTCTTGTTCCCTTGGATGGTAGTGAATCCGCGGAGGTAGCGGCGACCCTGGCCGCCGATCTGGCCCGAGGTAGCGGCGGCGGCGTCCGGCTGCTGCAGGTGTACCCGGTCCCCGAGCATCGGGTGAGCGATACCGGGCGCGTGGTGGCCTACGCGGATCAGGAGATGGAGCGCCTGAGCGCCGAGGGCCGCGACTATCTCGAGAGCGTCGAGGCGCAGCTCGGCCCGGTGCCCGCGGAGACGGTGGTCCGGTTCGGCAAGCCCGCGCAGGAGATCCTCGTGGAGGCGGAAGCCTTCGACGCGGATGTGATCGTGCTGACCGCGGCCCGCCGGAACTGGCTGGGGCGACTCACCGGCGGCGGCCTCGGCGAGAAGCTGCTGCACGCATCCCCGGTGCCGGTCGTGCTGGTCCGCGAAGCCTGATCCGAGCGCGCGCGGGCGGCGTCAGTCATAGAGCCGCCCGCGCTGCAGCTTGCGATGGCAGTGGAAGAGGGTGTACTCGATCATCCGCGCGGAGACCCCGAGGGCGCGCGCGTGGCCCCGCAGCCGCTCCAGGTACTGCTCCCACTGTGAGACCGTGAAGGCCCGCCCGCGCGCGTTGCCCGCCACCGATCGGATGCTGAACAGGAGCTGCCAGCAGCGGATGTCGAGCACCCCGTAGCGGCCCGGATCGATCAGGGTGAGGATGGCGGAGGCGGTCGCCACGCTCACTCCGGGTAGCGCGATGAGGAGAATCATCCGCTCGCGCTCGCTCCGTGTGGCGAGCACCGCGCGCGACACGCGCCGGATCGTCGCCGCGGTATTGCGCTCGTAGTGGCGCCGCGATCGCGGGCTCTTCCAGCGGCACATCGCGAGGAACTCCGCGCGCGTGAAGCGGCCCGCCGCATTGACGTGGGCGAGCCGGCGAGTCAGGTCCGCGGTCCCCGCGTGCTCCTCGGTGAGCAGCTCCCGTCGCAGCAGGGTCCGCAGGCTCCGGTAGGGCACCGCCTTCAGCGGCATGTTATGTTACCCGCCATGACCGAGCCCTTCGTCACGATCCCGGAGATCCACCGCGCGGCCAAGGCCCGCCTGCCGCGCAACTCGTACAACTTCGGCGCGGGCGGCACCGAGACCGAGACCACGCTCCGCCGCAACCGGCGCGCGATCCGGCGGCTGGCCGTCCGCCAGGACATCCTGGTGGACGTCCGCCACATCGATCTCTCCACGTCGCTGATCGGCATCCCGCTCTCCTGGCCGGTGGTGATCGCGCCCATGGGCGGGCTCGTCCTCTTCCATCCCGAGGGCGATCGCGAGATGGCCCGCGGAGCCGCCAAGGGCGACACGCTCCAATTCCTGAGCGGCGCCACCGGCTGGTCGGTGGAGGCGGTGGCGGCGGCCGCGCCCGGCCCCAAGATGTTCCAGCTCTACCACATGGGCGACCGGGCCTGGGTGGCCGACTTGATGGCGCGCGTGGAAGCGTCCGGCTACCTCTCGGTGTGCCTCACGGTGGACGTGCAAGTCTACAGCCGGCGCGAGCGCGACATCGTCGCGCGGTTCAGCCCGCGCGACGCCATGCTCAAGGCGCCCAACCCGCGCCCGCCCGATCCGGAATACCCGGCGCGCCTCACCTGGGCCGACGTGGACTGGCTGCGCAAGACCACCAAGCTCCCGATCGGGCTCAAGGGCATCATGACCGCGCGGGACGCCCGCCGCGCGGTCGAGGCCGGCGTGGAGATCGTCTGGGTGTCCAATCACGGCGGCCGGCAGCTCGACGCCACCCAGGCGAGCATCGACGCCCTGCCCGCGGTGCGCGACGCGGTGGGCGACGCGGCCAGCATTATCGTGGACGGCGGCTTCGCCCGCGGCACCGACGTCCTCAAGGGCGTAGCGTGGGGCGCCGACGCGGTGGCGATCGGGCGCACCGCACTCTGGGGCCTCGCCGCCGACGGCGCGGCCGGGGTGGCCTGCACGCTCGACATCCTGCGGCGCGAGCTGCGCACGTCCATGGCCCTCGCCGGACAGACCAGCGTGCGCGGGCTCACCCCGGACGTGGTCTTCCGCGTGGACTGAGCGCCCCGTCTAGAGGAAGCCCGGCGCCTGGAACTCGCAGAAGCCGCCCATCAGGTCATCACGGTGCCACCAGCCCCCTCGCATCACGCACTTCCCCTCGAGCTCCTCCTGCGTGTACGTCTGCTCGATCGGGGCGCCGCAGCCGGCCAGGGCCAGCGCGAGGAGAAGCCCGAGTCCCCGCATCTACTGCATCGGCGAGTACGCGGTCGGCTTCAGGATGTGGGCGGTGAGCCGGCGCAGCAGCGGCCCGTTCTTCTCGGTCTCCGCGAACTTGGCCAGCCGATCCTTGTCGGTGAAGAAGGCGGCCCACTTCTTCTCGCGGTCGGCGAGGCTGTCGTAGGCGAGCATGTAGATGAGCTGGTCCGAGGAGCCCCCGAGCTCGTTGGTCCAGAAGCCGACCACCTGGATGTTGTGCTTCTTGAAGAAGTCCATGGTGATCTCGGCGAAACGGCGGTTGAGATCGGGGAGCCGGCCCGGCATCGCGTGATACGTCCGAAGCTCGTACAGCATGGGAGACGCCTCCTGGGCAGCACGGTGGGTGATGTCTGCCGCGACTCTAGGCACGCCTCCGGCCGGTGTCAAGCGCGTGACGTCTAGACTCGCGCGCGCGGCGTCGGTCACGGCGCGCATCGGTCTGCTCCTCACGGTGCTCGGGGCAGTCTCGCTCGTGCTCTCCGGCGCGGGCAGCCGCTGGGACTGGTGGGACTTCCGCACCGGCTTCGCGATCTTCCGCTGGACGCTCTACGGCGGGCTGGGCGCGGTGGTCGTCTCGCTGGCCGGCCTGGTGCTGGCGCTGGTCGGGCGGGCGCACAACACCGCCCTCCTGTCGATCGGGACCCTCGTGCTGCTGGCCGCGATCGCGGTGGTGCCGGTCTCGCACCTCCGCAACGCGGGCCAGGTGCCCCCGATCCACGACATCTCGACCGATCTCGACGACCCGCCGCGCTTCGTGGCGGTGCTCCCGCTTCGCCAGGGCGCGCCGAACACCGTCGAGTACGGCGGCCCCGCGCTCGCGGCCCAGCAGCGCGCGGGCTATCCCGACCTCGGGCCCGCGCGCTTCCCCGCGCCCGCGGACCGCGTGTTCGCGCAGGCGGTCGAGGTCGCGCGCGGGCGCGGCTGGGAGATCGTGGCCGCGGAGCCCGACGAGGGGCGCCTCGAGGCCACCGATCGCACCCGCTGGTTCGGCTTCCGCGACGACATCGTGGTGCGCGTGCGGCCGGACGGCGCGGGCAGCCGCGTGGACGTCCGATCGGTCTCCCGCGTCGGCCGCAGCGATCTCGGGACCAACGCCGGCCGCATCCGCGCCTTCATGGACGCGCTGCGCACCGCGCTGGCCGGCGACACCGTCGCCCCGCGGTAGGCACCCCCGCGCCGCGGCCTCAAAGCTTCGGGCCGGGCGCACCCCGCGCTAGACTCTGGGGAGCGTGATCCATCGACGGCGCGGTCGCACCGGGTCGCCCGGCTTTACCCTGATCGAGATGGCGACCGTGCTGACCCTCATCGGCATCCTCACGGTGCTCGCCATCCTGACCACCCAGAAGCTGATCCAGCGCGCGCGGGCCAACGCGACCGCGACCCAGATGGTGTTCGGGACGCGGTAGCCCGCGCAGGGGACCAGCCGCGGGGAGCTGGGATCCAGGAGGTAGGCCGCGCCGGTGTCCGCGCCGACCAGGCGGGTCAGCTCCCGGCAGATCCGGCGCAGCGCCTCCTGCACGTCGAGCGTGGTGCTGGCGCTGGTCGGGCGGGCGCACAACACCGCCCTCCTGTCGATCGGGACCCTCGTGCTGCTGGCCGCGATCGCGGTGGTGCCGGTCTCGCA
>DATFUK010000664.1:0-3009 GCA_035260865.1 Candidatus Methylomirabilota bacterium
CCGACCCAGGCCATCACCTTCGGAAACCGGAAGGACGGCGACTCGCTGGTGGCCAAGCTGTCGCACTCGGCGCGGAGCTACCACGTGCTCCACGAGCTGGGCACGCTCCCCGGGGTGAGCTATCTCAAGAAGGTCGTCCGCGCCGAGCCGGCGGGCGAGCACGGGAAGGCGGGCCACTAGCATGAGCGCGCCTCCCGCGCAGAGCGCGACCGCGCCCGCCCAGACCACCTGGGCCGACGTCAACCGTGACGTCATCCGCACCATCGGCATGCCGGGCGACAAGTACTTCGCCTGGCTCTGCCTGGTGGTCCTTGTCCTCTGCGCGGGCTTCGGCGCGTGGACCTACCAGATCTGGGTCGGCATCGGGGCCGCGGGCAAGCGCACCCCCGTGATGTGGGCGATGTACATCACCACGTTCGTGTTCTGGATCGGCATCGGTCACGCGGGGACGCTGATCTCCGCGGTCCTCTACCTGTTCCGGGCGAAGTGGCGGACCTCCATCTACCGGGGGGCGGAGGCGATGACCGTGTTCGCGGTCATGACCGCGGGCCTGTTCCCGCTGATCCACGCCGGCCGCATGTGGTTCGCCTACTGGCTGATGCCGTATCCCAACCAGCGCTACCTCTGGCCCAACTTCAAGTCGCCGCTGGTGTGGGACGTGTTCGCGATCTCGACCTACCTGACCATCAGCGTGGTCTTCTTCATCGTGGGCCTGGTGCCGGACATCGCGGCCCTGCGCGACAACGCGACCGGCTTCAAGCGGAAGATCTACGCGGTGCTCTCGCTCGGGTGGGAGGGCTCGGACCACCAGTGGCGCCACTACCGCCGGGGCTACGGCCTCCTCGCCGCGCTCGCCACCCCGCTCGTGCTCTCGGTACACAGCGTGGTGTCCTTCGACTTCGCGATGGCCCTGGTGCCGGGCTGGCACTCCACCCTGTTCCCCCCGTTCTTCGTGGACGGGGCCATCTTCTCCGGCTTCGCGATGGTGCTGGTGCTGATCCTGCCCATGCGCTACCTGTTCAACTGGTACCCCTACATCACCGACAGGCACCTCGACGCGATGGCCAAGCTGACCCTCGTGACCAGCCTGGTGCTGACCTACTTCTACGTGTGCGAGGTCTTCACCGCGTGGTACTCGGGGGATCACTTCGAGCGGGCCAGCGTGTTCGCCAAGGCGAGCAAGCAGTACGCGTGGGCGTACTGGGGCATGTACTTCTGCAACTGCCTGGTGCCCCTCGTGCTCTTCATCCGTCGGGCCCGCACCCACGTGGTGACCCTCTACGTGATCTCGATCCTCGTGCTGATCGGCATGTGGCTCGAGCGCTTCAACATCATCGTCCCCGGCCTCGCTCACGACTTCTATCCGTACACGTGGGGGACGTACTACCCGACGATCACGGACTCCGCGATCGTCATCGGCTCCTTCGCCTGGTTCTTCCTGCTGTTCCTGGGGTTCATCCGCGTGATGCCGTCGCTGTCGATCGTCGAGGTCAAGGAAGTGCTGCCGCATCCCCTGAAGCATGCGACCGGAGCGGGGGGCCACCACTGAGATGACGACGACCGCCAACGTGCTGGGCGTCTTCGCCCACGTGGACACCACGCTCCAGGCCATCCGCGATCTGCGGGCCAAGGGCTTCTCCAACCTCACCGTCTACACCCCGGTGCCGGTCGAGGAGATCGAGCACGAGATCGACAAGGTCGAGCCGCTGTCGAAGGTCCGCTTCTTCACGCTGGTCGGGGCCCTGACCGGGACCGCGACCGGGTTCTTCCTCACGATCTGGACGTCGCTCAAGTGGGAGCTGGTGACCGGCGGCAAGGCCCCGGTGTCCATCCCCCCCTTCGTCATCATCGCCTTCGAGCTGACCATCCTGCTCGGCGGCCTCGCGAGCGCGCTGGCGATCCTGATCCTGGCCCAGCTGCCCAAGCTCAAGCCGTCCCCCACCTACGACCCGCGCTTCACGGTGGACCGCTTCGGGGTCGCGGTGGCCTGTCCCCCCGACAAGGTCGACTCGGTCCAGTCGGTGCTCTCGGCCGCGGGCGCCGAAGAGGTGCGGCGATGATGAAGTACGTGTTCCTCCTCACGCTCTTGATGTTCGGGGCGGTGGGCGGGGCGCTCGGCGGGGCGGCGGCCTTCCGCTGGATGCACAACATGACCGCCACCCAGCGCGTGATGCCGGGGGAGTACAACTTCTCGATGCCGAAGGGTAGCCTGCCCCGCAACGGAGGCGAGATCTACCACTCGCCCGCCGAGCGGGACGCGGCGGCGGCGCGCCGCAATCCGGTGACCGCCTCGGTCGACTCGGTCCGCAAGGGCGGCGAGCTCTTCACGATCTACTGCACTCCGTGCCACGGGACTTCCGGGCGGGGGGACGGGCCGGTCTCGACCAAGTTCGTGCCCCCGGCCGATCTCACCAATCCCGAGCTGCACAAGGTCCGGACCGACGGCTACTGGCAGAGCTACCTCTCGGCGGGCGGGGCGGTGATGCCGTCCTACGCGGAAGCGCTCACCTCCGAGGAGCGGTGGCACGTGGTGAACTACCTCCGGACCCTGGCCAAGAAATGACCGCGATGAGTGCCTCTCCGGCGGTGCCGTCGCGCACCGCGCACCCGCTGCTCGTGCTGCTGGCGATCCTCGGCATCGTGGCCTTCCTGTACGGAGTCCTGCAGGGGTCGGCCAATCGGGTGTGGGGCATCTACCTCGTGAATCTGCTGTTCTGGTCGAGCCTCGCCATCACCGGACCCGCGCTCGCCGCGATGATCCAGGTGACCGAGGGCCGGTGGTCGCCGAGCGTCAAGCGGATCGCGCTCACCACCGCGGGCTTCCTGCCCGTCTCCTTCGTGCTCTTCGTCGTCCTCTTCTTCGGGCGCGCGACGCTCTACCCGTGGGTCACCGAGCCCCTCCCGATCAAGGCGGCGTGGCTCAACGTGCCCTTCATGTCGCTGCGCATCGGGCTCGGCGTGCTGCTGCTCTACTGGGTCGCGATGCGGCTCGTGAAGGCGGTGCTCGTC
>DATFUK010000665.1:0-11863 GCA_035260865.1 Candidatus Methylomirabilota bacterium
GCCATCACGTTCTGGAAATGCACGTCGAAGTTCTTCACGTAGGAGCTTTCGCGCGCGAACGTGATGGATACCGGCTTGGCCTGGGCATTGCGGGAGACCCAGGGGCCCGCGGCGACGCCGGCGCCGGCGGCGGCAAGCTTCAGGAAGCTACGACGGGTGGCCTTCGACTGGGCGGGCTGTGCCATGCAATTTCCCCCTTTGGAGTGACCTGGATGGCCCTGATCCTGCCTGTAGGAGAGGGGCATCGTCAAGGGCCGTCAGCCCCGCGTCGTTGACCCCTCGCGCGGGCGCGTGCTAGCCTCCCCGCGTGGTTCGGGTCAGCGTCGCGTCCGTTTCCAAGCGCTACGGTGCGGTCGAGGCCCTTCGCTCCGTCTCGCTCGACTTCGAGGCCGGTCGCCTGACCGCGATCCTGGGCCCCTCCGGCTGCGGCAAGACCACGCTCCTGCGCTCGATCGCGGGCTTCGTGTCGGTGGACGCGGGGGCCGTCCGCTTCGACGGGGCGGAGGTGACCGCGCTGCCGCCGCAGCAGCGCGGGACCGCGATGGTCTTCCAGAGCTACGCGCTCTGGCCGCACATGACCGTCTTCGACAACGTCGCGTATGGCCTGCGGCTCCGGCGGGTGCCCGCCGAGGAGATCACGCGCCGGGTGCGCGAGGCGCTCGCCCTCGTGGAGATCGGCGACGTGGAGGCGACCGCCCGCCGCAAGCCCGCCGCGCTGTCGGGCGGGCAGCAGCAGCGGGTCGCGCTCGCGCGCGCCATCGTGGTGGAGCCGCGCGTGCTCCTGCTCGACGAGCCGCTCTCGAATCTCGACGCCAAGATCCGCCAGCGCCTGCGGGTGGAAGTCCGGCGCCTGCAGCGGCGCGTCGGCATCACCACCATCTACGTCACCCACGATCAGGAGGAGGCGCTCGCCATCGCGGACCGCGTGGTGCTGATGAACCGCGGGGTGGTGGCGCAGGCGGGTACTCCGGAGCAGGTGTATCTCGAGCCCGCGACCGAGTTCGTCGCCGACTTCCTCGGGGTGGGCAACCGCCTGGAGGCCCGTGCCGAGCCGGGCGCGCTGCATCTCGAGGGGCAGCGCCTGCCCTACGGCGGGTCCGCGCGCGGACCGGTGCTGGTGATCCTGCGCTCGTCCGATCTCGGTCTCGCCGGCTCGGCGGGCGGGGCCCCCGCGCTCGCGGGAACCCTCGAAGAAAGCCTCTTTCTCGGCGCGTACTACCGGCACTACGTGCGGGTGGGCGCGGCCGTGCTCATGGTGGACGGTCCCGTCCCGGCGCCGCCGGGGCCCGTCGCCATCACCGTTCCGCCGGATCGCGTGCGCGTGTACCCGGCGGCCTGACCACAGGAGACTCTTGCCATGCTGCTGCGATCCCTGCTCGCCGCGCTGCTCGCCCTCGTGGTGCCCGCGTCCGCCGCGACCCGCCTCAATGTGGCCATCGGGGCCGACGTCAACGTGGTCGAGGTGCACAAGACGCTCCTCGGCCCGGGCTTTCACGCGATCGTCCCGGACGTGGACCTGAACGTGGTCGGCACCGGTACCGGCGAGCCGGCCAGCCGCGCGATCTACACCAAGATCAAGGCGCAGGCCGATACCGGGCGCAAGCCGTGGGACCTCGACGTGGCCCTGGTGAGCATGGCGGTGGCCTCGCAGATGGTGAAGGAGGGCCTCCTCCACAAGTTCGTGCCCCAGATGAAGAACGCGGCGCTCGTGAAGGGCGCGGAGGTGAAGGAAGCCTTCGGGGTCACGGTGGACGGGTACGTGGTGCCCATGTTCCACAACCAGATCGCGGTCGCGTACGTGCCCGGCAAGGTGCCCAATCCGCCGAAGTCCTTCGACGAGCTGGCCGCATGGGTGAAGGCCAATCCCGGCCGCTTCGGCTACAACGGCATCAAGGGCGGGGTGAGCGGGGTCGGCTTCACGATGGGCTGGGTGTACTGGAAGACCGGGCTCTACAGGGAGCTCACCCAGGGGCCGTTCGACAGGAGCCGGGAGCCCGCGATCCGCGAGGCGATCACCGCGCTGCGCGACTTCAACAAGCAGGCGGTCATCACCAACGGCAACGCGGGCACGCTGGACGCGCTCAACCGCGGGGAGATCTGGATGGGCGCGGTGTGGATCGACCAGCTCGTGGCCTGGAAGAACGAGGGGCGCATGGATCCGGCGGTGACGCCGGTGCTGCCCGCGCCGGGGCTGCCGATCTACCCGCTCTACCTGGTGGTGCCGCGCGAGGCGGCGAGCCGGGAGGCGGCGGTGCGCTACATCGACTACGTCGCGACGCCCGAGGTGCAGGCCAAGGCGATCGTCGAGAAGTTCGGCTGGTACCCGGGGGTGGACGCGGAGAAGGTGCTGCCGCTCATCAGCGCCAAGAGCCGCGAGCTGCTCTTCGCGGGGGTGAGCGCGCAGGATCTCGCGCGCTACTCGCGCCAGATGCCGATCAAGGAGTACCACGACCTGATCAGCCTGGCCTACGAGGAGATCGTCCGCTGACCCTGGCCGAGCGATGGCTGTGGGGCGCGCTCTGCGCCCCCGCCCTCGCGGTGCTGGCCGCGGTGTTCCTGTGGCCGCTCGGCGCCTCGGTGGCGGCGAGCTTCGCCCGCGAAGGGCAGTGGACCCTGGCGAACTACGCGACGGTCGCCAACCTCTACGCGCGGGACGTGGCCTACACCATCGGGGTCGCGGCGGCGGGGACCGCGCTCACCTTCGCGCTGGCGATCCCGGTGTGCGGCTGGCTCCGCCTGCGCGCCTTCGGCCCGATCGAGTTTCTCCTGAAGGTCCCGCTCTTCGTGCCGTTCGTGGTGGTGGGCCACGCGCTGCGCGTGTTCTGGAGCCCGTACGTGCCGTCGTTCTCGTCGTCGTGGGCGGGCATCGCCACCGCGCTCGCCTGGAAGCACCTCGGGCTCGCCGCGCTGCTGCTGCTCGGCGCCTTCCGCGGCACCGACGACGCCTACCTCGAGGCCGCGCGCCAGCTCGGCGCCTCGACCGGACGGCTCACGCGGGACATCCTGGTGCCGATGGCCGCGCCCGCCCTCGCGGTGACCGGCATCCTGATCTTCTCCTCCATGCTGGCCTCGTTTTCGATCCCGCTCATGATGGGGCGCGGAGGCGGGCCGCAGATGCTGATGATCGACGTCTACTACCGCTACGGCCAGCACGGTGACTTCGCCACCGCCTCCGCGCTGGGAGTCGTGGCGTATCTGCTCGCGATGGGCGCCGCGCTCGTGTACGTGCGCCGGCTGACCCGGTAGGCCGGCGGTGATCGAGCCCGCGCGATCGATCGGCGCCCTGACCGCCCGCGCGGCCGCGCTCGCGGTGGCCGCCTTCTTCATCCTGGGCCCGCTGCTGAGCCTCGGCGTGTGGTCCTTCGCGGAGCGCTGGACCTATCCGAGCCCGTGGCCGCAGCGGCTCGGGCTCCGCTACTGGGCCCGCATGCTCACCGGCGACTTCCTCGATCCCCTCTACACCGGGCTCATCGTCGCGGTGATCGTGACGCTGCTGGCCCTGCTCTTCGCAATCCCGCTCGGCTACGCACTGGCCCGGCTGCGCTTCGCGGGCCGCACCGTGATCCTGCTCGCCTTCCTGCTGCCCCAGGCCTTCCCGCAGCTCCCGGTTTTCGCGAGCGCCACGCGGGAGTTCTACCGCTTCGGCCTCGCCGGCACCGTGACCGGGGTGGTGCTGGTGCACCTGGTGGGCGGGCTGGTCTTCGCGGTGTGGACGATGACCGCGGTGTTCCGGGCGCTCGCCCCGGAGCTGGAGGAGGCGGCCTGGAACCTGGGCGCCTCGGTGACCCGCACCTTCCTGACCGTGTCGCTGCCGCTGGCGGTGCCGGGCATCGTGGCGAGCGCGCTGCTCGTGTTCCTCTACTCGCTCGACGAGTTCACCGGTACGCTGCTGGTGGGCGCTCCGTTCGTCACCACGCTACCCGTCTACATGTACACCGCGAGCGTGGGCTACGAGCTGCAGATCGCCTCGGTGACCGCGATCGTGCTGATGGTGCCCGGCGCGCTCCTCCTCCTGCTGCTCGAGCGCGTCCTCAAGGCCGAGTACCTGGTGTTCTTCGGCCAGGTCTGACCGACGCCGCTCACCCGATGTCCGGGCGGGCGTGCAGGCGTCGACCTCGGGCGCGCCACGCGATCGTCTCCAGCGCCTTGACGATCAGGAGGCTGGCCGCCGTCGAGATGGCGGCCATGGCGAGGAACGCCGTGACGAACGTCTCGACGAGCGGATGGGTGATGGCGACGCCGATCGCGGCGCCCCCGCCGAGCAGGGCGAGCACGAAGAGGCCGAGTCGCACCCGGAGGGACCCGGACGCGAGGTCGGGATGTCCGACCCGGGACGGGACCTCGCCCGCCCGGCTTTGCACGTCGCGCAACGTCAGCCGTTCGTAGAGCGTGAGCGATGGCCACCAGACGAGGACCAGCCAGGCGATCAGCGCCATCGCGCCGAGGCGGACGTCCTGGAACGGACCGTAGGGGTCCGCCAGGATGTTCAGGATGAGCACCCAGACCCCGGCGCCGATGGCGGTGCCCAGGTATCCGCCGTAGGTGCCCGACAGGGACAATGAAAGCTGGCACGGCAGCGTCAGGAGCCGGTAGGCGCGCGACTGACCGCGGAGGGCCGCGTAGAGATTGCGGCGGAAGATCGGCTGGGTCGGCCGCGCGGCGAGCGCCTGGCGGAAGTGCCGCTCGGCTCCCGCGTGGTCGCCCTTTTCCATGCAGGCCACGCCCAGGTTGTTCTTCGAGAAGGCATCACGTGGATCCGCGGCCAGGGCCTGACGGAACGCCTCGGCCGCTTCGAGAGTGGTTTCCGGGCTCGCGAGGCGGATCGAGCCGAGCAGGTTCAGCGCGGGGGCAGATCGCGGCGCGATCTGGAGCGCGCGCGTGACGCATCGCTGGGCGTTCACCTGGTCGCCCTGCTCGTGGTAGACCAGGCCGAGCTCGCTCCAGCCCGCGCTCTCCATCGGATCGAGCTCGATCGCCTTCAGGGCATGGCGCTCGGCCTTCGAGTGCTCCCGTCGCTCGCGGTGAAAAGCGGCCAGGGCGATGTGAACCATCGCCCACTCCGGCGCGAGCGCGAGGGCTTCGCGCAGGTGGCGGCCCGCCTCATCGCCGCGGGAGAGATGCCGCAGCGCCTCTCCGGCGAGGAGATGAGGCGCCGGCTCCCGCGGCTCGGCCGCGATGACGCCTCGGGCGGCGCGAAGCGCCGGTTCATGCTGACCGGCCCGGAGGTACGCGAAGGCCTGGATGAGCGCTCCCTCCACGCCGGTCGGCCCGGCGACCGTCACGACCGCACCTCGAGGTCTTACCGCACCCGGTCGAGGTCATCGAGGCCGAGGATCCGGCCGAACATGACGCTGCGCCGATCCCGGCTGGGCGGGAGGTGGTAGTACATGAGCCCGATGTTCTTGGTCACGACCTTCCGGAAGCGCGCTTCCCGCCGTGCGACGTCCGGCGGGTCCCCGTGGAAGGCCGGATCCATGCGGGCCGACGACACCACCGCGATCCTCGCGAACCGATCCTCCTCCCGGTAGGCGAAGGCGAAGTGCCACTTGAGGGATCTGATGTACATGTCCTCGGCGGTGACGCCGATGATGGCGACGCCGAAATCATTGGCCAGCACCGGGTGGGTTCGCCGGATCAGGGCGATCAGCTCCTCGGCGATGACCTGGCGCCGCTGGGTGTTGACCACCGACGGCTCCAGCTGGATCGGCGCGACCGTCTCGACCGTGAGCCCGAGCCGGTTCTCGTAGTGTCGCTTCAGCTCGGCGAGTTGCTCTTCGGGGAACGATCCGAGCGGGACGAAGCACACCTTCCGGGGGCGAGGGGGAGGGGGCTTCTGGCCGTCCACGTACAGGTCGAGCACGTAGCCGAGGGCGCTGAGGAAACTCAGCCCGATGCTGAGGCCGACGAGCGCTTGACGGAGATAGCGCACGAGCGGGGATTTAGCCAGAGGCGTGCCATTCGAACGCCGGCCTATCCTCGCCGGAAGCCCGCAACAATGCGGTGGTCTGGAGGGCCGCACCCGGCGGCGCGAGTGGGCCACGCCGGCCCATTGACGCCCGCTGACTACCGGGTGACGCGGGTCGGCACCCCGGGTCGGCTAGGTCCGCAGCCTCTGGGTCCAGGCGACGAGCTCGGCCAGGAGCTGAGCGGCGCGGAGCGCGAAGCGGTTGAAGGACGCCTGGCGCAGGCTGCCGGCAATGCCGAGGATCTTGACGTCGGGCACGATGCGCGCCTAGAACGCGGTGAACACGCCCTTGCCGGTCGTCTGCGTGTCGAAGCGCTGGTAGGCGGCCGCCGCTTCGTCCAGGCGGAAATGGTCGGTGAAGATCCGGCCGAGCGGGATCTTGCGGTCGGCCACGAAGCGCGCGCACTCCCACTGGCCCATGCTGCTGAACGTCCACGACGCCACCAGGGTGAGCTGCTTGCGGATCAGGTCGCGGCTCACGTCGATGGTGGTGGCGCCGCCCTCGCCCACGAAGCACATGCGCCCCCACGTGGCCGCGCTCTGCACCGCGGCCACCCGGGGCTCGGGCAGCCCGGTGCAGTCCATCGTGGCTTCCGCGCCCTCGCCGTGGGTCAGCTCCATGATCGCCTTTACCGGATCGGTCTCGCGCGAGTTGACCACCGCGTCGGCGCCGAACTCCTTCGCGAGGCCGAGCCGCTCCGGAGAGATGTCGACCGCGATGACCCGCGCGCCCATCGCCACCCCCAGCAGGGTGGCGGAGAGGCCGACCGGGCCCTGCCCGAACACGGCGAGGGTGTCGCGCCCCGACACGTCGATGCGCTTGAGCGCGCCGTAGGCGGTGCCGGTGCCGCAGGAGACCGCCGCGCCCTCCTCGAAGGTGAGCTCGTCGGGCAGGGGCACGTTGGTGCGGGCGGGCACCTTCATGTACTTCGCGTGCGCGCCGTCGCCGGTGGCTCCGAACACGGTGATGCCGGCCTTGCAGAGCTGCGACCACCCCACCCGGCAGTGCTTGCAGTGACCGCAGCCGGTGTAGTGATGGTTCATCACCCGCTGGCCCACGCGTCCCTCGGTGGGGCTCACCCCGGGGCCGAGCGCGGCGATCACCCCGCACGGCTCGTGCCCCGCGATCACCTGCTTGCCGCTGCCGCCCAGGCCGAGGGAGGCGGTCTCGTTGCCGTCCGCGCGGTAGAACTTGAGATCGCTGCCGCACATGCCGGAGGCCTTGATCTCCAGCACCACCTCGCCCGGGCCGGGCGTCGGATCGGGGAAGTCTCGGAGCTCGAGCCGCCGGTTGCCGGTAAAGACGATGCCGCGCATGGGCACACCCCCTCGTTGTCGTTGGAGCCTCGGGTAGTGTAAAAGATGAGATGGCCGACGGCCAGCAGTGCACACCCTCACGATCCTGGAGGCGATCGATGTCGCCGCTCGTCCTCACGCTGGCGCTGGCGCTTCTCGCCACCGGCTGCGCGCCCGCGACCGAGTCGCGCACCGTGATCGCGGCCGGGCCCCGCGTCATGTTCGACGACGAGCTCCGCGCGCCCCGCAACTGGGCGGCGGGCGCCGGCACCATCTGCCGGTCGCACTACGCGGACGACGGCTTCGTGGTCGAGAACATCGCGGCCTCGGCCCCCTGCCTGCTCGGGCCGGTGCGCCCGGAGGTGTTCCCGGCCGGCGTGCGCATCGAGGTCACCGCCCGCCTGCGCAAGGGCACGCGCGAGGGCGCGTTCGGCCTCATGTTCGCGAGCCGCGGCGGGGCCGACAACCGCACCTTCGCCACCTTCGGGCTCACCGCCAATGGGACCTATCGGGTGGCGAGCTGGATCAGCGGGAAGTGGAACTATCCGGTGCCGCCCACCGCGACCCGGAGCGTCAAGACCGAGTACGGAGCCCCGAACACGCTGGCCGTCGAGCTGCGCGACCGGTCCATCGTGGCCTACGTCAACGGTCGCCCGGTCGCGACCGCGGAGCTGGCCGCGGAGGCCGGCGGCACCCTGGGCCTCTACGTGGACCAGCGAGGCATGGAGGTGCTCTTCACCAACCTGCGGGTCAGCGAGCTACCCCCGCCTCGCTGATCCGCCCCGATTCGCTGATCCGGAGGCCGGTCAGCTCCCCGCGCGCTTGAGCGCGAGCTCGATGTGCTCGGGCCCGGGCTTCCGCGTGCCCGCGTCGACCTCGCGCATCAGCCCCACCACCGCGCTCGACACCGGCGTGGGCACACCCACCTCGCGGCCCTTGTCCACCACGAGCCCGTTCATGTAATCGATCTCGCTGCGCCGGCCCTTGATCGCGTCCTGGGCCATGGAGGCACGCCAGTTGCGGGCGGAGCTGCCCTCCTTGGGGGTGAGTGCGGCGTCGAGCTCCTGGTACACGTCGGGGCGGCCGGCCTGCGCCCACTGCTCGGCCTCGCGGCCGTTGAACTTGGGGATGCGATAGCCGAGCTTGAGCCCCACCGCGGCGGACTCCTGCGCGATGCGGATGGTGATCTCGCGGCCGCGCGCCTGCTTCGCGATCTCGACCGAGCCGAGCCCGGTCATGGCCTGCACCGGGTTGCCCATGCAGTTCGCGCAGAGCTTGGACCAGCGCTCGCCCCACAGGTTGTCGGTGGGCCGCGCCCCGTCCACCACGCTCATGATGTCGGCCAGCTCGGTGACCCGCTCGGTGATGCGCCCGTCGTGCTCGCCGGCCCGGAACACGTCGTGCCCGGCGCCCTGGCCCTTCTCCATGCCGCGCTCCACCTGGCCCGGCTTCCAGAGGGCGACGCCGATCTTCGACATGATGAGGCCGACCGACCGCTCCACGCCCGCGATGCCCGCCACGATGGGATCGTTCCAGCAGTTCTGGGCGGAGACCAGGTAGCCCTCGGGCTTGAGGTGCGGCAGCGCCATCCAGGTGGCCCACGCGGTGTCGTAGGCCTTCATCGCGATGAACCCGATGTCGAAATCGGATCCGAGCCGCTGCAGCTCGTGCACGTGGATCGCCACCGGCTTGGCCTCGAAGGGATCGTGGGGCCCGGTGACCGCGATGCCCTGGCGGCGCAGCGTCTCGACCTGCTCGGGCCACGGATCGACCAGGGTGACCTCGTGACCGGCCCGCGCGAGGAACGCGCCCAGGTAGCTGCCGATCGCACCCGCGCCGATGAAGAGCATTCGCTTGGCCATGTCGAGTTCCTCCCTGGTTCGGTGAGAGACCCCGCGATCTTAGCCCCGCGCGAGGCCGTTGCCAAGCCGCGCCCCTTGGGGCACTATGCGGGGCATTTAGCGGGACCACTTCGAGGGAGGAACGTATGTCGAGACGCCGCGCGTGGGGAATCGGGCTGGTGCTGCTGGCCGTCGTTGCCGTCTCCACCGCGACGGCGGCGCCCCCGAAGGACGCGATGGTGATCGGGCTGCTCGCCGAGCCCGTGACCATGGACCCGCCCCAGATCACCGATCTCAACTCGACGCGCGTCATCAAGCGCATGTTCGAGGGGCTCACCGCCCAGGAGCTCGGCACCTACAAGATCATCCCCGGGCTGGCCCAGTCGTGGGACATCTCCAAGGACGGGCTCACCTACACCTTCAACCTGCGGCCGAACGTGAAGTTCCACGACGGCACCCCGCTGACCGCGGAGGCGGTGAAGTTCTGCTTCGACCGGCAGCTGAACGACCAGGGCCCGTTCTACGCGACCGGGACGTATCCCTACGTGAAGGGCTTCCTGGGCAACGTGGCGGGCGTCGAGGTGGTGAACCCGACCACCGTGCAGATCCGGCTCAAGTCCCCGCTGACCCCGTTCCTCCAGTACCTCGCGCATCACTCGCTCTACATCTACAGCCCCGAGGCGCTCAAGAAGTGGGGCAAGGACGTCGTGAAGCATCCGGTGGGCACCGGCCCCTTCAAGCTCGAGACGTGGGAGCCCGGCGTGCGCGTGGTGCTCGCGCGCAACGACCAGTACTGGGGCGGGGCGCCCAAGGTCCGCCAGGCCATCTACGTGCCGATCATCGAGGCGCAGGCGCGGCTGTCCGCGATCAAGACCGGCGAGATCGACCTGACCATGGACGTGCCGCCGGATAGTCTGGCCGATCTCCGGAAGGATCCGGACGTGGTGGTGGCCGAGACCAACTCCTCGGCGGTCTGGTACGTGGCGCTCAATACCCGGCACGCCGCCCTGAAGGACAAGCGGGTGCGCCAGGCGCTCAACTACGCGGTGCAGAAGGACGCGATCATCCGCGACATCCTGAAGGGCACCGCGATCGTGGCGACCACGCCCCTCTCGCCGGTGTACGGGGCGTACCACGAGGACAAGACGCAGCGGTACCCGTACGATCCCGAGAAGGCCAAGGCCCTGCTGAAGGAGGCGGGCTTCGCCAACGGCTTCGACGTGACCTTTTTCGTGCCCGAGTCCGGCTCCGGCATGCAGTCGCCCGTCGAGATGGGCACCGTGATCCAGGCGAACCTGGCCGCGGTGGGCGTGCGGGCCAAGATCCAGACCATGGAGTGGGGCGCCTATCTCAAGAAGTACCTCGACGCCCCCGACATGGCCGAGATGTCCTGGAACCCGTCCATCGGCGATCCCGACCACATGATGTACATGCTGCTGTCCTCCGACCGGTTCCCGCCCGCGTTCAACGCGGGGTTCTACCAGAACCCGCGGGTGGACGAATTGCTCCGGAAGGGCCGCACCACGATCGACGAGAAGGAGCGCATCCCGCTCTACCGGGAGGCGCAGCGCCTGGTGGTGGAGGACGCGCCGTGGATCTTCGTGGACCACGGCAAGCAGGTCATCGTCTACCGCAAGCGCGTGCAGGGGTTCAAGCTCCACCCGAACTTCGACCTGGTGCTGACGCAGGTGTGGCTGCAGTAGGAGGGGCGGGCCTCCAGGGCTACGTCGTCCGCCGCGTCCTGCTGGCGCTGCCCGTCCTGGTCGGGGTCTCCCTGCTCGTCTTCGGGGTGATGCGCCTGGCCCCCGGCGATCCGGCCGCCATCATGCTGGGCGCGCAGGCCACCCGCGAGGACGTGGAGCGGCTGCGCCGCGATCTCGGCCTCGACCGGCCGGTCGCGCTCCAGTATCTGCAGTGGATGGGCCGCGTGGTGCAGGGTGATCTCGGCCGCTCCATCCCGCTCGGGCGCGAGGTGCTGCCCGAGGTGCTGCTGCGCTTCAAGGCCACCGTGATCTTGACCGCCGGCGCGCTCCTGATCGCGGTGACCCTCGGGCTCAGCGCGGGCATCGTCTCGGCCACCCGGCAGTACTCGTGGCTCGACAAGCTCAGCATGGGGGTGGCGGTGACCGGGGTGAGCCTGCCCGTCTTCTGGACCGGCATCATGCTCATCCTGGTCTTCGCGCTCTCGCTCCGGTGGTTCCCGTCGGCGGGGATGGTCTCGCCCTACGGCGGCGGCTTCACCGACATGCTCTGGCATCTCGTGCTGCCCGCGATCACCCTCGGCACCGCCTCCGCGGCGGCGGTGGCGCGCCTCACCCGCTCGAGCGTGCTCGAGATCATCCGGCAGGACTACGTGCGCGCGGCGCGCGCCAAGGGCCTGGCCGAGCGGGTGGTCATCGCGCGGCACGTGCTCAAGAACGCGTTCAACCCGATCCTCACCGTGGTCGGGGTGCAGGTGGGCTATCTGCTCGGCGGGGCCATCCTCACCGAGACCGTGTTCTCCTGGCCCGGGCTCGGCTCCATGATGGTGCGCGCGATCCAGGCCCGGGACTATCCGCTGGTGCAGGGGGGCGTGCTGCTGATCGCCACCACCTTCGTGGTGGTGAACCTGGTCGTGGACCTGCTCTACGCGGTCTTCGACCCGCGCATCCGCTATGAGTAGCGTGGCGACGAGCCGCGGCAAGGTGGCGGTCGCGCCCGCCGGCCGCTCCGGAGTGGCGGAGGCCACGCGCATGTTCCGCAAGAGCGGCAGCGCGGTGTT
>DATFUK010000666.1:0-2466 GCA_035260865.1 Candidatus Methylomirabilota bacterium
GTGCGGCTGGCCTTCTATCTCGGCGCGCTCACCTACCTGGCGGCCGTGCTCTGGACCGTCTTCACGACCCGCGAGCATCCGCCGGAGGACCTGGAGGCCTTCCGGCGGATGAAGGCCGAGAAGGCCGGCTTCGGCACCGCCGTCGCCGAGATCTTGCACGACGTGCTCGCCATGCCGCCGACCATGCGGCGCCTGGCCTGGGTGCAGATCTTCACCTGGCTGGGCTTCTTCTGCATGTGGCTCTACTTCGGAGTCGCGGTGGCCCGCAACATCTTCGGCGGCACGCCCGGCACGCCGGCCTACGAGCAAGGCATCGCCTGGGCGGGCAACTGCTTCGCCATGTACTCGGCCGTCTGCTTCGCCGTCTCGTTCGCGCTACCGGCCGTGGCCGATCGGCTGGGCCGCCGCCTCACCCACGGCCTGTGCCTGTTGATGGGGGCCATCGGCCTGCTCTCGGTGGCGGTCATCGACGACAAGTACCTGCTGCTCCTGTCCATGGTGGGGGTGGGCGTGGCATGGGCCAGCACCCTCTCCATGCCGTATGCCATCCTGGCCGGCGCCTTGCCCGCCGGGAAGACCGGCATCTACATGGGCATCTTCAACTTCTTCATCGTGATCCCCGAGATCCTGGCCGCGCTCGGCTTCGGCACGATCCTGGAGCGCCTCCTCACCAACGAGAGCGCGCTGGTGCTGCTACTGGGCGGTGATAACCGGTTAGCCGTCGTCGTCATCGGCGGCCTCTCGCTGGCGCTGGCGGCGGCCTTCTGCACCATCGTCATCGAGCCCGAAGCCGATCCGCGCGACCACCCTCTCCCCTCCGGGGAGAGGGCAGGGTGAGGGGCGGCGCACCGAGGCGCTAGCGCAGCGCCTTCTCCGCCTTGTCGGCGTTGGCCACGGCCACCACGACGTGGCAGGGCCCGCCACCGGCGATCACGGTCGTCGCGTACACGCACTTGATATTGATCTTGGCCGCCGCCAGCCGGGCGGCGAGGGTGGCCAGGCTGCCGGGACGGTCCTCGACGGAGAGCAGCAGCGCCGGCTCTTCCCCGCACCGGATCTTGGCGTCGGTCAGCGCCTGCTTGGCCCGCCCCGGATCGCTGACCACCATCCGGAGCTTGCCGCGCCCCGTCGACTCCGCGGCGCAGATGGCGGTGATGTTCACCCCGGCGTCGGCCAGGGTCCGCGCCACCTTGGCCAGGACCCCGGGCCGGGATTGAGCGGTGACCGTGAGCTGCGTGATCTTCGCCATGGCATTCCCCTATCCAAGCTCCCGGATCCGGGCCGTCAGGAGACGCAGGACCCGGGCGATACGGTGCGCGTGTTCCGTGCGCGAATTGAGCCCCGACCCTCCGGAAACGCTGATGCCGGCATCGCCTTCGCCATGGCGTCCCGCCCTGGTCTCACTCGCGCAGGCGAGGATCCAGCGCGTCGCGCAGACCATCGCCGAGAAGATTGAAGCCGAGCACGACCAGCATGATGGCCAGGCCCGGGACGGTGGCGACATGGGGCGCCGTGATCATGTAGGCCCGCGCATTGGAGAGCATCGCGCCCCACTCCGGGCTGGGCGGCTGGACGCCGAGGCCGAGGAACGACAGCCCGGACGCGGTCAGCAGGACGGTCGCCATCCGGAGGCTCGTCTGGACGATGATCGGGGCGAGCGAGTTCGGCAGCAGATAGCGCACGATGATCGGGACGTCCCCTTCGCCGAGCGCGCGGGCGGCCTCGACGAACTCCTTCTCCTTCAGGGTCAGCACGGAGCCGCGAATCACGCGCGCAAATTGCGGCACGAGGAAGATGGCGCTGGCGATGATGACATTGCCCAGACCGGTGCCGAGGGCGGCGATGATGGCAAGGGCGAGAAAGATTCCCGGGAAGGCCATCATGATGTCGACGACCCGCATGATCAGCATGTCGGGCCAGCGGCCGACGTAGCCGGCGACCACTCCGAGGGCGGTGCCGAGCACCAGGGCCAGCCCGACGGCGGCCACCTGGATCTGCAGCGAGATCCGGGCGCCGTAGAGGACGCGCGAGAGGACGTCGCGGCCAAGCTCGTCGGTTCCTAACCAGTGGCCGATGCTGGGCGGCTGCAGGCGCTCACCGAGCTGACCGCGCAGCGGCTCATAAGGCGCCAGCACCGGAGCCAGAGCGGCGAGCGCGATGAAGAGTGCCACGACGAGGCCCCCGCTCATGGCGGCCCGGCTCTTGAGAATGCGACGGAAGGCGTCGCTCCAGAACCCGGGCGAGCGCGGTCGCCGGCTCGGCGCCAGGTCAGTTGTAGTGGATACGGGGATCGAAGTAGGCATACGCGACGTCGGTGATGAGGTTGACCAGGACGAAGGTGGTGGCGACGATCAGGAGCGCGCCCTGCACCACGGGATAGTCCCGCGCGAAGATGCCCTCCACGATGAGGCGGCCGACCCCCGGCAGCGAGAAGACCGTCTCCGTGAGCACGGCGCCGCCGAGGTT
>DATFUK010000667.1:0-4217 GCA_035260865.1 Candidatus Methylomirabilota bacterium
GTCGAGTAGGGTTGTCGGGATCGGTGGGTGCTACGGGCACAGTATACGCGGAACCTTCGCGGGCTCCAGGTGATTCCGCTGACCTTCGCCTAGTAGGGGACTGGCTCCCACCCTCGGCGCTGAAAGTCCATGACGCAATCCCGCTGTCGGTCGGCCGGGGGACCGCACGTGGCTGTCTCCCCCGTCCGAGGATTGCGCACTGTCATGGTGTCGGGGAGGCAAGTGTACGTCACGACGTAGGTGGTATTCGTCTTCGCCTGCCTCACCATGACGATGGCCGACGTCGGTGTGAGCCGGCTGAACCCGTGGCGTTCTGGCCCTTCCGTCATGCCCCATGCCTTCGGCCATTCCGCGTCGATCGCCTTGATGCAGTCTTCGACTCTCGCGTAGCTGGACCGGGGGCGGGGCGCGGCGGTGTGAAACGTCTGCAGATCTCCCGACTCTTCCCACAGCACCCAGGCGCCTTCGGCGTGAGCCGAGGGGGCGAAGGTGAGGAGACAGAGGAGAGTGAGGAGGGTTCGCATAGGAACGAGCGTAACCCGGAACTTTCCTCCGGGGGGCCGGTCTAAGCGGGCGACCCATACCCCCCGCTCCGAGCGGGACTGGAGGAGATCATGAACCCATTTCGACGCTCGTTCCTCAAGCTGCTCGCCGTCGGGGGCGCCGTCGCCGCCTCGACCCCACCTCTTGCCCAGGCCAACCGGGTCCGCGTCCTGCCCGACGGCGACGACGCCCCCGCCTCCCTCGTGATGGGCAGTAGCCCGGAGCTCAACCGGGCCCTGGGCGGGCTCACCCTGGGCCCCGCCGCGAGCCAGGGCGGCCTCGCGGTGCTGTGGCTCCACGCGAAGAACACCACGGCCGCGCCACCACTCGAGATCCTGACACTGGACGAGGGCCGCGCCCGCGGCGCCCTCACCGTGATCGAGCGGGCGCAGGCCAGCGTGCCGGAGCTCATCGCGGAGAACCGCGGCAAGACCCACGTGCTGCTCCTGGCCGGCGAGATCCTGGTCGGGGGCAAGCAGAACCGCGTGCTGCGCGAAGACCTGCTCCTGCCGCCGCTCAGCGGGCCCCGCAACATCGCGGTGTACTGCGTCGAGCAGGGCCGCTGGAACGAGGGGCGCAAGGACTTCGACAGCCGCGGCAGCGTGGTGCAGCCGAGCGTCCGCTCCCAGGTCCTCCGGAAGGCGGAGCAGTCGCGCATCTGGTCGGGCGTCGCGGCCGCCTCGCGCAGCGTGGCGGCGCCCTCGCCGACCGGCAGCTACCAGGCGATCTACGACAAGCCCGAGGTGAAGGCACAGCTCGAGGAGACGTCGCGTCGCTTCGACCCGGCGATGGCGCCCACCGCGGTGGGCGCGGCGGTCTTCGTGGGACCGAACCTGGCCGGGGTGGACTGCTTCCACGCGCCGGGCCTCTTCGCGCGCGAGTGGCCCAAACTGCTCCGCGCCTACGCCCTCGACGCCTACGGCGTCGCGGCGGGCGCCTGGGACGAGGCGGCCGGGCGGGCGCGCACCGACGGTCTCCTGCGCGCGGCCGCGCGCGTCGAGGGCGGCGCGCGCGGCAGCGTGGGGGCCGGGCGGCTCTTCGAGTTCACGCTGGACGGCCGGCGCGGGGCCGCCCTGCTCTTCGAGAGCCAGGCGATCCATGTCGCGATCCTGTGACCGGCGCGCGAAGCCCGCAGGAGCCGGCTTTGAGCATCGCGCGCGCGCGCGTATGATGCGGTCACACGCCGAGCCGCGGTCGCGGGACGGGCCCGCCGCGTCGTCCCGGCGGGCCAAGGAGGCGACCCACACGATGGCGGCGAGATTGCCCTACCTCGATCGGGCGCAGGTCGGCGCCGAGGTCCAGTCGGTCTTCGACACCCTGCACAAGGCGAGCGGGCGCGTGCTCAACTTCTACCGGCTCATGGCGCATCACGCGCGGTCGGTGGCGCCCTTCCTCGCCTGGTACCCGCAGCTGCGCGAGGGCCCGCTCGACCTCAAGCTCCGCTACCTGGCCTACGTCCGCGCCTCCCAGCTCAACCGCTGCAACTACTGCGTCACCCACAACGGGGCCGCCGCGCGCCGCGTCGGGGTCAGCCGGGAGCAGCTCGACGCGCTCGCCGACTTCGAGACGAGCCCGCTCTTCTCGGATCTCGAGCGGCTGGTGCTCCGGTACGCGGAGGCGATGACCGTCCGCGTCCAGGTGGACCCGGCGCTCGTGGAGACGCTCCAGAAGCATCTCGACCCGGAGGCGCTGGTGCAGCTCACTCTCTCCATCGCCGCCGCCAACTTCACCAACCGCTTCAACGAGGCGCTCGGCACCGAGATCGAGTCCCGGTGAGCGCGCCGCGGCACTGCCTGTCGTGCGGCGCCCGCCTGCGGGCCGGGCGCCAGGACGGCTTCCGGCGGTGGCGCTGCCCGCGCTGCGGGTGGACCTTCTACGACAACCCGGCGCCCGCTACGGTGGCGATCGTCGTGGGGCCGCGGGGCATTCTATTGTGCCGGCGGGCCGTCGCGCCCTTCGCGGGCTACTGGGACCTGGCCGGCGGCTTCCTCGAGGCGGACGAGACTCCGGAGCGCGGGCTGAGGCGCGAGCTGCGCGAGGAGCTGGGCGCGCGCATCGCGCGGGCGCGCTTCCGCGGCTTCGTGCGGGATCGCTACGGCCCCGGCGGCTTCCCGGTGCTGGGGATCGTCTACGAGGTGCGCGTGGCCGGACGCATCACCCCGGGGAGCGACGTGAGCGAGGTGCGCTGGGTGAAGCGCGACGCGATCCCGTGGCGGCGACTCGGCTTCGCCTCGATCCGCCGAGCCCTGCGCGACTACCTGCGGGGCGGCGACCAGAAGATCACGTTGCGATGACCCGGCTCGTGCCGCAACACGAGCACCAGGTTGCGCGTGAGATGGCCGAAGGAGGCCACCGCGGCGAGCGCGAGCACGACGCCGCCCACCGGCACCACCACGGGCGCGCCGCCCGCGCCGCCGAAGCGCCACGCGAGCCCCACCGCGACCGCGCTCAGCCCGAGCGTGGACTCGAGGCACGTGCGCAGCTCGCCGGGATGCGGATCGGGCGCGGCCGCCGCGCGCGGCTCCCCGAGCGCGAGCCGCACCAGATCGCGCGCGAGCCCCGCGCCGAGTAGCGCGACGCCCGCGCAGACGAGCATCATCGGCCGGGTGAGCGCCACGTGCCACTCCGGCCACCCCAGCAACAGGACGAGGCCCGCGGCGAGCGCGGCGAGGTCGAGGGCGCGCTCGACCGTCACGATGCGGTGCTCCCCGGGGCCGGGCTCCATGCGTCCATGCTGGCACAGAGCAAGGCTTGCGCTGTCCGAACTCTGACGGGGCTGCCGTCGGGGTGACGATCCGGACGCCGGAGAACGGAGTCAATTCCTTGCAATTCCAGGCTCTTGGGGCCGGTCATCCGTGGCATGCCCCATGCCCTGAAGGCGACCACGGAAACATGACGGCCCGAGCCGATCAGGGCGGTACAAAGGAGCTACACATGGCGCAGACCGAGGACGTGCTGGCCGAGTACGTGGAGCGGCTGTTCGCGAAGGCGAGCTTGCTGAGCCTGGCGGTGCTGGGACACGGTCGCCTGCTGGAAGACGGCTGCCTGCGGCCGGACGGGAACCGCCTCGATCAGCTCCAGTCCCTCGCCACCGAGCTCGAGTTCGGCCTCGGCATGATCCACGACCGGCTCACCGAGCGTCACGAGCTCGCCTGAGCAGCGGCCCCTTCGTGGTGTCGCGCGTCGCACGCCTCCTCGCGCTGGCCCTCACGCTGCTGCCGCTCGGCTGCGCTCGCCCGATCGAGCCGGCCCGCGTCGCCGCGGTCACCACGCCCGCTCCCGCGCCCGTCCCGGCCCCGCCCGCGCCCACCTGGCCGGACGCGGCGCCGGCTCCCGACCTCCCCACCCCCGAGGCCTCCGCGGAGACCTTCGTCGCGCGAGAGGAGCTCCCCGACGTGCACTTCGCCTCGGGCGAGATCCATGTCGAGCGGCGGGACCTCGCGGTGCTCGACACGGCCGCCGCCTGGCTCCGGGGCAATCCGAGCCAGCTCGTGATCGTCGAGGGCTACACCGACGTGGTCGGGCCGCGTGCCGCCAACCTGGCCCTGGCCCAGCGCCGCGCGCGATGGGTGATGGACTACCTGGTGACCAAGGGCGTGCCCGCCGAGCGGATCACCGCGGTCGCGCGGGGGGAGAGCGGGATCCTGTGCGCGGACCGGTCCGCGGCCTGCCAG
>DATFUK010000668.1:0-3062 GCA_035260865.1 Candidatus Methylomirabilota bacterium
CGCCTCCGCGAGCCCCCCGCTCCCCGGGGCGCGCTCCGCTTCCACCTGGGCGACGCGGCGGACGAAGTCCACGTACTCGCCCGCGTACGCCGCGTTCTGGTAGGCGATCAGCTCGGGCACGCGGATCTCGAGCAGGCGCCGGAGCTCCCCCGACGCTTCCACGCGATCCACCAGCGCGCGCGCCTCCGCGCTCAGCACGCGCGGGGCCCCGACCGCCTGCGCGGTGGCCTGGGCGACCGCGGCCTCCACCTGCGTGCGGTCGACCACCGCCATCCGTCCCCACCGGAAGGCGAGCACGTTCATGTCCACCGAGACGCCGTTGATGCGGATGGCGCGCTCGATCGCCGCCGCCGAGATCGGCAGGGCCCCCGCCTGGAAGGCCGCCCCCAGCATGATCGGGTTCACCGCCATGTGGTCGCCGAAGAGCGCCTCCGCGATGGCCTGGGCGTCGAGGTAGACGTTGGGATCCTTCCGGGTCACCCGGTCGATGCTCATCAGCATGCTGCTGAGTTCGGGGAAGTGCACCGCGGTGTCCACCACCATCTGGCCGGTGGGAATCTGGCTGGTGGACACCACCGCGATCGTGCGGCTCGATTCCGCCTTGTCCAGGTTGAGCGGATCGGTGGACACCAGGAGGTCGAAGCCCAGGTAGAGATCCGCCGCCCCCGCCGAGACCTTGTTGGCGCGCTCGATCGGCTCGGAGCCGATCTTGAGGTCGGAGACCACCGGCCCACCCTTCTGGCTGAGCCCGGTCTGGTCGAGCCCGCGCACCTGCCGGCCGTCCAGCATGGCCGCGGTGCCGAGGATCTGGTTCATGGTGACGACGCCGGTGCCCCCGATGCCCATCATGTGGAGCGCGAAGCCCTCGCTCGGCACCTTGAGCACCGGCTCGGGCAGCTCGGCCTCGAGCGGGGTGAGCCGGCGCTCGCGCTTCGGCGCGGGCACGGCGCCCTCGACGGTGAGGAACGACGGGCAGTCGCCGAGCAGGCACGAGTAGTCCTTGTTGCAGGACGACTGGTGGATCGCGGTCTTCCGCCCGAACTCGGTGTCGATGGGCTGCACGGACAGGCAGTTCGACTTCTTGCCGCAGTCGCCGCAGCCCTCGCACACCCGCTCGTTGATGAAGACGCGGGTCATCGGGTCGATCATCTTGCCGCGCTTGCGCAGCCGCCGCTTCTCCGCCGCGCAGTGCTGGTCGTGGATCAGCACGGTGACCCCGCTGATGCCCGCGAGCATCGACTGCGCCTCCAGCAGCCGGTCGCGATGCCAGACCTCCGCGTTGCCCGCGATCGACACCCCCGAGTACTTGGCGGGATCGTCGCTGGTGATGATGATGCGCTTGACCCCCTCCGCCTCGAGGCGGCGGCTCAGCGCGGGGATGGGCAGGGCCCCCGCCGCGTTCTGGCCGCCGGTCATCGCTACCGCGCCGTTGTAGAGGATCTTGTAGGTGATGTTCACCCCGGAGGCCACCGCGTAGTTCAGCGCGAGCCCGCCGGAGTGGAAGAACGTCCCGTCGCCGATGTTCTGGAAGAGGTGCGGCGTCTCGGTGAACGGCGCGATGCCGACCCACTGGGCGCCCTCCGCGCCCATGTGGGTGACCCCGATGATGCCCCGGTCCATCCCCATCGCCATCCCGTGACAGCCGATGCCCGCGGCGGCCACGCTGCCCTCGGGCACCACCGTCGACCGGTTGTGCGGGCAGCCCGAGCAGAAGAACGCGCTGCGGGCCAGGGTGAGCGTCTTCGGGCGGCGCTTGAGCTCGTCGAGGTGCTGGATGCGCGCCTCCACCGAGTCGATCTTGACCCGGCGGGCGAGCCGGCGGGCGATGGCCCGCGCGACGAGATCGGAGTCGAGCTCGCCGACCGGCGACACCAGCGGCCGGTCCTCCTCGTCGAGCTTGCCCACCACCTGGGGCCGATCGGTCGTGCCGTAGAGGACGTCCTTGCAGAACATCTCGAGGAACGAGCGCTTCTCCTCGACGACGAGGATCTCCTGCAGGCCGCGCGCGAACTCGCGCACGATGCGCGGCTCCATCGGGAACAGCATGCCGATCTTGAGGATGCGGATGCCGTAGCGGCGCAGCGCCCCGTCGTCGAGGCCGAGCTCGGCGAGGGCCTGGCGCACGTCGTAATAGGTCTTGCCGCTGGTGACGATGCCGAACCACGCGTTCGGCGACGGCACCGTGATCCGGTTGAGCTTGTTCTCGTACGCGTAGCGCCGCGCGAGCTCGAGACGCGCCCCGTGGATCGTGCGCTCCATGTCGAGGCCGTAGGGCGGGATCAGGTTCACGTTGATCTGGTGCTGGAACGGCTTGCCGTCCAGCTCGACCACCGGGATGATCGGGCTCACCCGCTCCGGGTCCACCTCGGCGGTGCCCGCCTCGTCCGCCACGTTCGTGACGATCTTGGCGCCGACCCAGAGCCCGGACGTGCGCGAGAGCATGAAGCCGTGCAGGCCGAAGTCGAGGATCTCCTGCACGTTGCCCGGGTAGATCGTGGGCATCAGTGCGTCGTAGAGGGCAACCTCCGAGTGGCTCGGCAGCGTGGAGGATTTCGACAGCGGATCGTCCCCGGCCAGCGCGAGCACGCCGCCGTTCTTCCCCACCCCCGCGTAGTTGGCGTGCTTGAAGATGTCGCCGCTGCGATCCACCCCCGGGGCCTTGCCGTACCACATGCCGAGCACGCCGTCGTAGCGAGGATTCGGGAAGAGCCCCGCCATCTGGCTGCCGTAGACCGCGGTGGCGCCGAGATCCTCGTTGAGGCCGGAGGAGAACACCACGTCGTGGGCCCGGAGCAGCGTGGTCATCCGCTCCAGGGTCTGGTCGAGCCCGCCGAGGGGCGAGCCGCGATAGCCCGAGATGAACGTCGCCGTCCTGAGGCCGCGCCGGATGTCGGCGCGGTGCTGGTCGAGGGGGAGCCGGACCAGGGCCTGGATGCCGGACAGATACACGCGTCCGCGCTCCTGGGTGTACTTGGCCTCGAGCGAGAACTCTCCGGTCGGTGTGGTCATGAGCTCCCCTTGTGGGGTGGCGACGTTAGACATCGAACGACGGCCATATAGTA
>DATFUK010000669.1:0-2859 GCA_035260865.1 Candidatus Methylomirabilota bacterium
GGAGCTGCGCCCCGTGCACTCGGGTTCCCTCGCTCCCACCTCGCCGCCCTCGCCCGCCGCGCGCGGGAGCGAGTGATCGCGTAGGGCGGGCGCCCCCGGTCAGTACCCGCGAGCCCGGTCTACCAGGTTCAGCAGCGGCGCCCCGGCCAGGAAGCGCCGCAGGTTCTCCGCGAAGAGCACCGAGCACTTCTCGTCGTAGCTCGGCAGGAAGCCGGAGACGTGCGGGGAGACGATGACGTTGTTCACGTCGTAGAGCGGATGGCCGGCCGGCGGCGGCTCCCGATCGAAGACGTCCACCGCCGCGCCCGCGATCCGCCGCTCGCGGAGCGCGTCGGCGAGCGCCAGCTCGTCCACGCTGGCCCCCCGCCCCACGTTGATGAAGAACGCGGAGGGCTTCATGCGGGCGAGCGCCTTCGCGCCGATCAGGCCACGGGTCTCGGGGGTGAGCGGCGCGCAGAGCACCACCACGTCCGACCGGGCCAGCAGCGAGTCCAGCTCGGCGTGCCCGAGCCACTCGTCGGGCAGGAGGCCCTCCGGATCCCCGGTGCCCGGCAGCGCGTAGCCGTCGTCGGCCCGGCGGGAGGGGTCGCGCTTGGACGCGAGCACGGTCATCGCGAAGGCCGACTTGGCGATCCGCGCGAGCTCGCGGCCGATGCTGCCGTACCCGATGATGCCGAGCGTCGCGCCGCGCACCTCGGCCGGGACGAACAGCGGCCAGCGCTGCTCGTCCGGCGGCCAGCCGCCGCGCCCCTGCCACTCCACCATGCGCGGCACCCGGTGGGCGAGAGCCAGCAGCATGGTCACCGCGTACTCCGCGATGGTGGCCGCGTGCACGCCGCTCGTGGTGGTCAGCGGGATCGCGGTCTTCGTGTAGAGCGGGTGGTCCGCGAGAGCGTTGACCCCCGCCATGTGCAGCTGCACCCAGCGGAGCGCGGGCCCCCGGCCGAGGTCCCGCGGCGGCGTCCCCGCATAGAGCACGTCGGTCCGCGCGTAGTCGGCCGTCTCCGCATCGGCCTGCGACACCTGGATCTCGGGGGAGACCGCCCGCAGGCGGTCGAGCTGCCGCTGATCGAAGCGCATGGTCACGAGCACGTTGAGCATGGCCGCTATCCTACTATCTTCTTTGACTTGCGCCACGGAGAGCGCTACCCTCGCCGTGCTCGAATCATGCAGGCGGCGCAACCCGCGCCACTCAACGAGGAGGCCCCATGCGCGACTGGCTCACGCGGATCACATCCACCCTTCTGGCCGCCGGCTTCGTCCTCAGCACCGGGACGGCCTACGCCCAGAACACCATCAAGATCATGTACACCGATCCCCTCTCGGGGCCCTTCGCGCAGGTGGGCGATCAGAACCTGCAGCAGTTCAAGTACATCATCGACTACATCAACGGCCGGGGCGGCGCCCTCGGGAAGAAGTTCGAGCTGGTCTCCTTCGACAACAAGTCGCAGCCGTCCGAGGCGCTGCTCGCCCTGAAATCGGCCACCGACCAGAACATCCCGGTGATCATGCAGTGCTCGGGCTCCAACATCGCGGCCGCCCTCATCGAGGGAGTGGACAAGCACAACGAGCGGAACCCGACCAACCGGATCGTCTACGTCAACTGCGGAGCGGTCGCCACCGAGCTGACCAACGAGAAGTGCAGCTACTGGCACTTCCGCATGGACGCGCACGTGGGCATGAAGGCCGAGACCATGGTGCGGGCCCTGCCCAAGGACGTGACCAAGGTCTACCTGCTCAACCAGGACTACCTCTTCGGGCAGTCGGTGCAGCGCGACGTGAAGACGTTCCTGGGCAAGATTCGTCCGGACGTGAAGGTGGTGGGCGACGAGCTGATCCCGCTCGGCAAGGTCAAGGACTTCTCGCCCTACATCACCAAGGTCAAGGCCTCGGGGGCCCAGGCGCTCATCACCGGCAACTGGGGACCCGACATGACCCTCCTGATCAAGGGCGGCATGGACGCGGGGCTCGACATCCGCTACTACACGATGTACGCGCACCTGGGCGGCGGCGCCACCGCGATCGGCCCCGCCGGAAACGGCAAGGTGCGCTCGGTCATGCCGTTCCACGAGAACATCGCGGTGGAGACCGGCAAGACGGACACCGAGGGCTGGACCAAGCAGTTCCGGTCCACCCACGACTACGATTTCTACGCGGCCGGCTTCCGGACGATCTTCGAGTTCCTCCAGGCCGCCATGAACAAGGCGGGCTCCGCCGATCCGGTGAAGTTCGCGGCGGCCCTCGAGGGCCTCACGATCACCGACATGCTCGGCCACCAGGTGACGATGCGGAAGGACGACCACCAGATCCTGACCGAGTACTTCGTGGGGGGCTTCACCAAGGGCGTCAAGTACGACTCGGAGAAGACCGGGCTCGGTTGGAAGACCGAGACCACCGTCCTGCCCAAGGACCTCGACCAGCCGAACACCTGCAACATGAAGCGCCCGTCGTCGTAAGCGGCTAAGACAAGTACGGCCCCTCACCCCAACCCTCTCCCCTCTCATCCAACCCTCTCCCCTCCGGGGAGAGGGCAGGGTGAGGGGGCGAGGGGGCAGGTGTGAGACGGCTCTTTCATATGGAAGTCCTGCTCGTCTCGCTGCTCAACGGCCTCGTCTACGGCATGCTGCTCTTCATGCTGGCGAGCGGCCTCACCCTCATCTTCTCGATGATGGGCGTGCTCAACTTCGCCCACGCCAGCATGTACATGCTGGGCGCGTACTTCGCGTTCTCGGTGAGCCGGCTCATCGGCTTCTGGCCCGCCCTCGTGGTCGCCCCCGCCATCTGCGGCCTCCTCGGCGCGCTGATCGAGATGTACGCGCTCCGCCGCGTCCACAAGAACGGCCACATCGCCGAGCTCCT
>DATFUK010000670.1:0-4927 GCA_035260865.1 Candidatus Methylomirabilota bacterium
CACCCGCCACGCCGCGGAGCTGTGCGGGGTCGGCGATCAGCTCGGAACGATCGAGCCCGGGAAGCTCGCCGACCTCATTGTGGTGGCCGCCGACCCGCTCGAGAACATCACGAACCTGCGCCGGCTGCTCCTCGTCCTCAAGGACGGGCGGATCGTCTCGGACAAGCGCGGGACACACCATCACGCCAACCATCACGCCCACCCTCACGCCAACCCTCACGGAGGACTCTCGGCATGACCACGATCGATCCGGTATGGGCCGGCGTCGCCACCCTCTCGAAGGCCTTCGGCGCGCGCGCGCTGTCTCCCGTGGACGCGGTGGACGCGCTGCTCGACCGCATCCGCCGCCACGACGGGCGCCTGCACGCCTTCATCGCGGTCTATGCGGAGGAGGCCCGCCTGGCCGCCGAGGGCGCCGACCGGGCCATCCGCTCCGGTCACCGCATCGGCCCGCTCCACGGCGTGCCGATCGCGCTGAAGGATCTCGTGGATCTCGAGGGCCGCGTCACCACCGGCGGCTCGAAGGTGTGGGCCGCGCGCGTCTCCCCGGCGACCGCCACCCTCGCCGAGCGGGCGATCGCGGCCGGGATGATCGTGCTCGGCAAGACCCACACCGTGGAGTTCGCGATGGGGAGCTGGGGTACCAACACCCACATGGGCACGCCCCGGAACCCGTGGGACGCGACGGTGCACCGCACGCCGGGGGGCTCCTCGAGCGGCTCCGGGGTCTCGGTGGCCGCGGGGCTGGCCCCGATCGCCATCGGCACGGACACCGGCGGCTCGGTGCGCCTGCCCGCCGCGTGGAACGGGATCGTGGGCTTGAAGGTGACCGCGGGGCGTATCAGCACCTTCGGCGTGTTGCCGCTGTCCTTCACCCTCGACACGCCGGGCCCCCTCACGCGCTCGGTCGAGGACGCGGCCCTGATCTACCGTCTGCTCAACGGACCGGATCCGCGCGATCGGCAGACGCTCGCCTGGGCGCCCGACGACCCGATGGCGACCCTGCGGCTCGGCGCCGCCGGGCTGCGGCTCGCGGTGATGCCGGACGTGGAGCGGGAGGGCGTGGACAAGGAGGTGCTCGCCGCCTACGACGCCTCGGTGGAGACCCTCGCGAAGCTCGGGGCGCGGATCGAGCACGCCAAGCTCCCCCATCGCTTCAGCGACTACGCCGCGGCCACCGGACGGATCATCGGCGCCGAGGGCTACCGCTTCGTCGGGCACCTGGTGGACGACGAGCGCCAGCCGGTGGATCCGCACGTGCGGCCGCGGATCCAGATCGGCCGCGGGGTCTCCGCGCGCGACTACCTGCTCGCGCTGGCCGAGCGCGAGGAGCGAAGCCGTGAGGTGGCGGACGCGCTGGCCCACGTCGACGCGCTGCTGACCCCGACCGCGCTCACGCCGCCGATTCCGATCGATCGGGCGGACCAGGCGGGCACCGCGGCCCACTTCACCCGGCCGGTGAACTACCTGGGGCTCTGCGGCCTCGCGGTGCCCAACGGTTTCACGGCGGGCGGCCTGCCGATCTCGCTGCAGATCGTGGGACGCGCGGGGGACGAAGCGATGACCCTCCGGATCGGCCAGGCCTACGAGGAGGCCACCGACTGGAAGAGCCGGCGCCCGCCGGAGCCCAGCTGAGCTAGAAGCGCCGCGCCTCGAAGGCGACGTCCAGCTTGTCGACCGTCGCCGCGAGCTCGAAGCCGTCCGTGACCGCGCTCGCCCGCTCCAGGGGGGTGCCGTGATGGTTGGGGTCCGTGTACGCGGTGTCCCCGAGGAAGAAGAGCCGGTACATGGCCTCATTCTTCGCCTCGTCCCGGCCGGCCGGCGGAGTGGTCCGTCCCAGGAACCACCCGGCCAGGAAATCGGCGTGCAGCTCGCCCGACTTGCCGGGCCCGCCGTACCGCCCTCTCGAGTACTGGACGATGTGCGCCCACTCGTGGGCCACGATCGCGGTCAGGCGTAGCTTCCAGCGCCGGTTGAGCTCGTTCCGGCGGGCGGCCGTCGCGACCAGCTTGAGCCCGATCAGCACGGTGCCGTTCCAGCCGTTCCCTGGACGGGGCTCCCACGCGGCGAAGGCGTTCGGCTCCTGGCCATCGTCGAAGAACCACAGCGCGGGCGCGACGCCGAACACGTGGCGGAGATCGCCCTCGGCCTGCCGGCAGACCTGATCGGCCTCCTTGTCGCCCGAGGACGACTGGAGCGTGAAGCCTCGCGTGTATTCTCCGGGAGTCGCCGCCCGCAGGAAGCAGCCCTCGAAGCGCGGCGCGGGCGCGCCGGTCGCCGCGCGGGCGCCGACGGCCAGGCCGGCCGCGCCGAGGCTCATCGCGAGGAATCGCCTTCGGGTCACCATGTCCATGAGCACACCTCCGGGATCACGAGGCGCCGCGCGGACTGCCCTCTCTCGCCATCAACGTGACGACGCCCGCCACCGTCAGGACCGCGCCGAGCGCCCCCGCGATCACCACGATCGGGAGCGAGGCGCCGCGGAGCGCGCCGCCGAGCGGCGCCGCCGCCGCCGTGAGCACCACCGTGACGACGACTCCCGAGCCCACCACCGCCAGCCACTGCCTCGCCTGCGCCGCGATGACCGCCGGACCGAGGAACGCCCCGCGCACGCGCCCGCCCAGGTGGACGAGCGCGAGCAGGAGCACGAGCGTGGCTCCCAGCGCGATCGCGATGAAGGGATCCGCGGCGGGCCCGGCGACCACGAGGGCGAGCGCGTAGGCGATCATCACCAGCGAGGCGGCCGCGGTCACGAGCGGCACCGACCACGCGAGCACCCCGACCGCGCCGACCAGGAGCGCGACGGTGGCGATCCAGGTCACGGGCGGCGTCGACGGGCGGCCCGCGAGGGGCAGCGCGACCAGGACCGCCAGGAGCACGAGCGAGGCCAGCCGCATCATCCGGCGAGCACGCGGTGGCGGCGCGACCGCCGGCTGAAGGCGGCCAGGACCGCGTCGAGCGGCTCGGCCCCGTCCCACTCGACGATGATCAGCCCCTGGCGACGATACCGGTCGAGCTCGGCCCGCCGCTCGAGGGTCCACAGCCGGGCGGCCACGTCGGCGACCGCGGATCGGCGCACCGCGGCGCGGGCCGCCGGGACCGGCGAGACCGCGATGACGAGGAGGTCGAAGCCGCGCGCGGCGAGATCCGTCGCGGCCCGCACGAAGCGCCGGTCGAGCAGCGGGCTCAGGGCCACCACCAGGGCCTGGGGCGGCAGGATGCGCGGCGGCACCAGATCGAGGTCGCGATTGACGTAGGTGAAGACGACCGACGCGCTCAGCAGGCTCTCGAGCAGGCGCTCGAGATGGGCACGGCCCGCGCCCGGCTTCACCCAGCGCGGCTGGCCGCCGTATTCGATCAGGCCCACGCGGTCCTTGCGGGCGAGATAGGCCGCCGCGAGCGCCGCGGCGCCGCGGACCGCCGCGTCCACCACCGTCTCGCCGTCCGGGCCCACCTCGGACAGGGTGTCGAGCAGGAGCACCACGTCGGCGTTGCGCTCCCGGTGATGCTGGGTGACGTGCAGCGTGCCCAGCTTCAGGGTGGCGCGCCAGTTGACGTGCCGGACCTGATCGCCCGCGGCAAAGGGCCGGATGTCGCCGGGCTCGATGCCCTCCCCCTGGGTCGGCGACACGTAGTTGCCCACGAACGTCTGCGTGCGCAGGGGGTACGGGAGATGCCGGATGGGCAGGTGCCGCGGGTACACCGCCACCGTCGCGGGCGCGCGGTGCTGGGCCTCGGCGGCCGACAGCCCGAGCGGGCCCCACACGCGGAGATGCGGCCCCTCGAGGCGCAGGTGCTGCCGTCCGGCGCCGCGCAGCTCGAAGGTCCAGCGGATCTCCTCGCCCGCGCGGAGCGAGAAGAACGCGTGGTGGCTCCCCCGCGCGAGATCGACCCGCGGCGGCAGCGGCTCCAGGAGCTCGACGAGGGGCAGCGGCCCCTCCGCGCGGAGCGTGACGGTGACGGACACGCACTCGTCCTCGAGGAGGCGGCGGCCCGACAGCTCGCGATGGAGGTGCCAGGCAGGCGGCGGTGCCGCGCGCCGGCTCGCCACGAGGGCCACGACCGCGGGGACCGCCACCCCCGCGAGCTCCGCGCGACCGGTGAACACCGCGAGGAAGAGGGCCCAGCCGATCACGGTCAGGAACGACACGTTCAGCGCGGTCGGGCGCCAGGTCATGCGGGCTCTCCGGCGGGCGCCGGGACCTCCCGGAGAATGCCCTCGACCACGTGCCGCGGCGTCGTGCTCGACACCCACAGCTCCGGTCGGAGCACGAGCCGGTGGGCCAGCGCCGCCACCGCCACCGCCTTCACGTCGTCGGGGAGGACGAAGTCGCGCCCGCGGATGGCCGCCTCGGCCCGGGCGAGCTTGAGCAGGGCCAGGCTTCCCCGCGGCGAGGCGCCCAGCGTCACGCGCGGGTCCACCCGCGTGGCCTGGACGAGGGCCACGATGTAGCGCTCGAGCGCCTCGCTGACGAAGACGTCCTCGAGCGCGCCCTGCATGGCCAGCAGCTCGGCGCGGGTCACGATGGTCGGGACCGCGGCCGCGTCGGTGCGGCGCTCGCGCCGCCGCTTCAGGATCTCCCGCTCGGCGTCCGCCTCCGGGTAGCCGACGCCCACCCGCAGCAGGAACCGGTCGAGCTGGGCTTCCGGAAGCGGGTAGGTGCCCTCCATCTCGATCGGGTTCTGGGTGGCGATCACCACGAACGGCTGCTCGAGCGGGAAGGACTGGCCCTCGATCGTGACCTGAGCCTCCTGCATCGCCTCGAGCAGCGCCGCCTGAGTCTTTGGGGTGGCGCGATTGATCTCGTCGGCGAGCAGGAGATTCGTGAACACCGGCCCGGCCCGGAACTCGAAGCGGGCCTCGCGCTGGTCGTAGAGAAAGCTGCCGGTGATGTCGCTCGGCAGCAGGTCGGGCGTGAACTGGATG
>DATFUK010000671.1:0-13720 GCA_035260865.1 Candidatus Methylomirabilota bacterium
GCTCTCGAACTGCACCCCCGCGCCCGCGCGATCATGGCTTCCCTCCTGCTCGTGCTCGTCTCCCTCGCGGTCCCACTCGAGGCGAGCCAGCCGCTACACATCCACGAAGCGGGCACCGCCGGGCTCTACAACGAGGAGCACGTCCTCGCCAGCCTGGACCAGGTGTCGGGGGACCTGCCGCTGCCCGATGCGGGTCCCGCCGTATTCGTCGCGCTCGTCGCCAGCCCGTGCCCTCTGGCGCGGGGCGTGCGCTTGGCCGCGCCCAGCCCGAGCCTCTCCGATTCGCGCGCTCCCCCCTTCGCCTAGCCTCTCCCGTCGGTAACCGCAGCTCCTGCCCCTGGGCACGTGCCCACGGGCGATCCCCACTTACCTCGAGACGGAGGCGTTTATGCGTGCATTGGTCGGCATCTGTCTGCTGGCCGCCGGCGCTCTGGTGCCCGGTGTGGCCGCGGCCCAGGACACCGAGGCGTTGCGAAAAGAACTGGAGCAGATGCGCAGGCAGTTCGAGACGATGAAGGAAGGCTACGAGAAGGCGATCAACCAGTTGAGCGATCGGCTCAAGACGATTGAGTCCCGGCCGGCCGCGCCCGCGGCGGCGCCGGCGGCGGCCACGCCGGGTACCCCGACGGCGGTCCCCTCGGTCACGAGCCGCGATCAGATGCTCAGCCAGGCCCAGTCGGGTGTCACGATCAACCCGACGGAGCTGGCGCGGCCGCGCGAGCCCTTCTCGCTCTACGAGCGACGGGGGGCCGGCCAGCTACTCTTCGACATGGGTGTGGCGGGTGACTTCATCGCCAACATCACACAGCGGAACGTGGACAAGGCCAACGCGGGAACCTTCTCCGGGCGGGAGAACCGTTTCTTCCCGCGCGAGATCGAGATCAGCCTCTTCGGCCAGATCGATCCGTACGCTCGCGCCGAGGTGCGGTTCGAAGCCGGGGAAGAGACGGCGGGGGAGATCGCGGTACACCTCGCCGAGGCCAACCTGACCCTGATGACCCTGCCCTTCAATACCCAGCTCAAGATGGGCCAGATGCGGAATCGCTTCGGTCTGCTGAACCAGACCCATGAGCACGATCGCCCGTTCATCGACCAGCCGAACGTGCTCACTCGCTTCCTCGGGGACGAGGGCCTCGTGGAGCGCGGCGCCGAGCTGACCTGGGTGGCCCCCTTGCCCTTCTTCCTCGAGGCGCTGGTGGGCGTTTTCAACGGCGACAACGAGACGTCCTTCGGATACGGCAAGCTCAGCCAGCCGCTCGTGACCGGACGGCTGCGTACCTTTTTCGAGCTGGGCGACTCCAGCGCCATCCAGCTCGGCGCCTCGGTGGCCAACGGCGACACGCCCGAGCGCCACCGCAACACCTTGCTCGGGTTCGACGCCAAGTACAAGTACAAGCCGGAGGGCTGGCAGCACCCGCTGCTGACTCTGCTGGGCGAGATGATCTATCAGAACCGCCGGATCAACGTGCTCGGCGAGGACACCAACGGCGACGGCGTGCAGGACACCCCCAACGAGAAACGGACCCGCAACCGCTGGGGCTGGTATCTGGGGGGCGAGGTCCAACCCGTTCGTACCGGATCGTGGAGTCGCTGGGCCGCCGGTTTCCGCTACGACTGGACCGAGTTCCCCGTCCACCGCGGTCACGAGTGGGCGGCTGGCCCGTACGTGACCTTCATGCCCTCGGAGTTCTTGCGCTTCCGGCTCGGATACAAGCACACGGAGCGCGACAAGCGGGACGGATTCACTGATAACGAGTCGAGCGCCCGCAAGGTGGACGAGATCCTGTTCCAGGCCACGTTCATTCTGGGCGCCCACCCGGCCCATCCGTTCTAAACTCGAAAAGGAGACTCCGATGCGCTCTCTCACTCGAGCACTTGGCATCAGCCTTTTCGCTCTCGGCCTTTTGGCCCTGGGCACTGAAGCCGCCGACAAGGTCCGCGTGGTGACGACGACCACCGATCTCAAGTCGCTGACCGAGGCAGTCGGAGGAACCCTCACCGAGGTGGATGCCCTCGCCCGCGGCAGCCAGAACCCTCATGACCTCGAGGTCCGCCCGAGCCTGATGGTGAAGGTCAGGCGGGCCGACCTGCTGGTCATCAACGGCCTCGAGCTCGATCAGTGGGCCGAGGTCGTCGTCCAGGGCGCCAACAATCCCCAGGTCATTCCCGGGGCGCCCGGACGTGTCGACGCCTCCGCCGGCATCCTGGTCCTCGAGGTGCCCCGGACCCGCGTGGACCGCTCCATGGGTGACGTGCACCCGGTCGGCAACCCCCACTACACCGTCGATCCCGGGATGGTGCCCGACATCACCGCGAACATTCTCGAAGGCCTCGTGCGGGTCGCCCCCCAGCATCGGGCCGCGTTCGAGCGCAACCGGGAGCAGTTCCTGGCCCGTCTAGGTCAGGCCATGACCAAGTGGTCGGCCGAGCTGGCGCCCTACAAGGGAACCAAGGTGATCGTGGACCACAACATGTGGCCCTACTTCCTCACCCGGTTCGGGCTCGTCCAGGCGGGGTCCGTCGAGGAGCGCCCTGGCATTCCAGCCACACCCACGCATCTCACCAAGCTGATCGCCTACATGAAGGAGGACAAGATCAAGGTGATCCTGGCGGTGCCGTGGGCCGACCACAAGCTCGCGGAGCGCATCGCCGAGGAAGCCGGAGCCAAGGTCGTCCTGGTGGCCAACGGAGTCGGGGCGCTCAAGGGCACCGACACGTATCTGGAGACCATCGACTACAATGTGAAGGCGGTAGCGCAGGCCCTCAAATAGCAAAGATTCGGGAGCCAACAATGCTCGGAACGCCGTGACCGCCGACCTCGTCTCGTTGATGTGGATGCCGTTCCTGATGTGCCTGGTGCTCACGGGCATCCACGCCTATCTGGGGTTCCACGTCATCGCGCGCGAAGTGGTCTTCGTCGATATCGCGCTGGCCCAGATCGCGGCGCTCGGCGCCACCGCGGCCTTCCTCTTCGGCTTCGAGCTGGAGACGTGGCAGTCCTATGCGGCCGGCCTGGCCTTCACGATCCTCGGGGCCGTCGTACTCGCGCTGACGCGCAGCCGCAGGCGCCTCGTCTCACACGAGGCGGTGATCGGCGTGGTCTACGCGGTGTCGGCGGCGGGCGCGGTGCTGCTCGCGGATCGCTCCCCCCACGGAGCCGAGCACCTGCGCGGCATGCTCGTGGGCAGCATCCTGAGCGTCCGCGGCAGCGAGGTGCTCAAGGTCGCTGCCCTCTACGCGGCGATCGGCCTCTTCCACTGGCTCTGTCGCCGTCCCTTTTTCCTGATCTCCACGGATCCAGACGCGGCCTACCGCGAGGGCTGGCGGGTACGTCTGTGGGACTTCCTGTTCTACGCCTCCTTCGGTGTCGTCGTCACGTCGTCGGTGCGGATCGCGGGCGTCCTGCTCGTCTTCTCGTATCTCATCGTGCCCGCCCTGGCGGGCATCTTGCTGGCGAGCCGCATCGGTCCGCGACTCGCCGTCGGCTGGGCTTTCGGCACCGCCGTGAGTGTCATGGCCATGGTGGCCTCCGCGGTCCTGGACCTGCCGACCGGCGCCACCGTCGTCTGCGCCTTCGGGCTGAGCCTGCTCGTGCTCGGAGTCGTCATTGCTCTCCGGCCGCGCGCGTTCGGGGCCGCGGCCCTCGATGGTCTGTCGACGGCGGGGCGGGGAGACGGCCGGGCGTGAGTCGGCACCTTCTCAGGCTCGCGCTCGCCGCGGGCCTGGTGATCTCTGGATGCCAGCCCGCCGCGCCGCCGGCGAAGCCGCTCGTGGTGGCCACCATCTACCCGCTGTGGGAATTCGCCCGCCAGGTCGCGGGCGATCGCGCCGACGTGGTCTCCCTGGTGCCGGCCGGCGTGGAGCCGCACGACTGGGAGCCGGCGCCGCGCGACGTGAGCCAGGTCCGGCGGGCGGCGGTCTTCGTCCACAGCGGCACCAGCCTCGACGGCTGGGCCGAGAAGCTGCTCGCCGATCTGACCGGCCGGCGCGGGGTGGTGGTGAACGCGCGCGGCGGGCTCAGCGTCCTCACGGTGGGCGGGGTCACCGATCCCCACGTATGGCTCGATCCGACGCTGGCGCGCGCCCAGGTGATGGCCATCGCGGGCGCGCTCGAGCAGGCCGATCCGGCGGGCCGCGCGACGTACGCGGAGAACGCGAAGGCCTTCGTCGTCCGCCTCGACGCGCTCGACCTGGCGTTCGCGGCCGGTCTCGCGGACTGCGCGCGCCGCGAGGTCGTGACCTCGCACGCCGCCTTTGCCTACCTGGCGCGCCGGTACCGGCTCACCCAGGTGCCGGTCATGGGCGTCTCGCCCGAGGCGGAGCCGAGCCCCGCGGACCTGGCCGCCATCGTCAGGACCGCGCAGCGGCTCAAGGTCACCCACGTCTTCTACGAGACGCTGGTCAGCCCGCGCCTCGCCGAGACCCTGAGCCGGGAGATCGGGGCGACCCCGCTGCCGCTCGATCCCATCGAGGGCGTGAGCCCGGCCGAGGCCGCCGCGGGCACCGGCTACCTCGAGCTGATGCGCGCGAATCTGGCCAACCTCCGCATCGGGCTCGGCTGCCGCTAGCCGCCGCGCCCGTCCAATTGCGCCGGATCTGCTTCGTCACCTGCCGGACCTGGCCCGAGATCTCGGAGAGCGATCGGCTCGTCCAGCGCGCGCTCGAGGCCGACGGCGCCATCGTGGAGGCGCGCGCGTGGAACGCGCCCGGCGCCAACTGGGACGGCTTCGACGCGATCGTGCTGCGGTCGAACTGGGACTATCACTTCGAGCCGGACGCCTTCCTCGGCTGGCTCGACCGCCTCGAGCGCGCCGGCGCCCGCGTCTTCAATCCGCCCGCGCTCGTGCGCTGGAATCTCACCAAGGCGTACCTGCTCGAGCTCGCGCAGGCCGGCGTCCCGACCGTGGCCACCGTCATCCTGGAAGACGAGAGCCGCGCGGGCCTCGAGGCCGTGATGGCCGCCCGCGGCTGGAGCCGCGTCGTGATGAAGCCGGTGGTCTCGGCCTCCGCGCACGACACGCGGCTCGTGAGCGCCGCCACCATGAACGAGGCGGCGGCCGCGCTCGCGTCCGGTGCCATTCGCCGGCCGGTCCTGGTCCAGCCGTTCGTCGAGGAGATCCAGACCCGGGGCGAGTGGTCGCTGATCTTCATCGAGACCGAGATGACCCACGCGGTGCTCAAGCGGCCGGCCGCCGGCGAGTTCCGGGTGCAGCCCCGCCTGGGCGGCACCGTGGAGACGCCCGAGCCGGCCGACGCGGTCCGGACGGTCGCGCGCGCGGCGCTGGCCGCGCTCCCGGCGCCGCCGCTCTACGCCCGGATCGACGGAGTCGAGACCGCGGCCGGCTTCCGGATCATGGAGGTCGAGGTCAACGAGCCCGGCCTGTTTTTCCCCCACGCGCCCGCCGCCGCCCGGCGCCTCGCCGAGGCGCTCCTGCGGCGGCTGTGATGGCGTGACGTGATCCCGGCTCGGCGGGCGGTTCTGGAGCGCGTCGCCCGGGCCGTGCTGGACCTGCCGGCCGCGAAGATCCTCCTGGTGGCGATCGATGGGGTGGACGGAGCCGGCAAGACCATGTTCGCCGACGAGCTGGCCGACGTCCTCATCCCGTCCGGGCGACCGCTGATTCGGGCGGGCGTGGACGCGTTCCACCATCCGAAGCCGGTCCGCTATCGTCTGGGACGCCATTCGCCGGAGGGCTTCTATCGTGACTCCTACGACTACGCGGCGCTCACCCGGCTCCTGCTCGAGCCGCTGAGTCCCGGCGGCGCCGGCTGGTTTCGTCGAGCCATCTTCGACGTCGACGCCGACGTCGCCATCGATTCGCCCGAGGAGCAGGCCGCCCCCGGCTCGATCCTCCTCTTCGATGGCATCTTCCTGCACCGGCCGGAGCTCCGGCGGTACTGGGACTTCTCGGTCTTTCTCCACGTCGAGTGGGCGCGAAACCATCGCCTGCGCCATCACCCGGAGCAGGCGAGCCTCCGGTACTCCGAGGGCCAGGCCATGTATCTGCGGGAGTGCCGGCCCGCCGAGCGCGCGAGCATGCTCATCGACAACGACGATCTGGCCGGGCCGTTCATCGTCCGGTCGCCATGAGGAATCTGTGCGGCGAGAGTAGTTCCTCCTGTAGAATTCAATGCTTGTGAGCGACGAATCCCTTCATCAGAAGACCGACGCCACCTCCGTCGCGCGCTGGCGGGCGCTCTGCCTGGTCCTGCTGGGCGCCTTCGTCGGGATGAGCCTCGTGATCGCCGCGATCGGCCTGCTGCCGGGCGACGTGCCGCTGCACGACGAGATCCTCAAGGGCCGCGGCACCGGGCTGCACGCGATCGCCCGCTGGGTGGACTACGGCGGCAAGTGGATCGTGCTGGCGCCGGCCATGGCGCTGCTGTTCGTCTGGTCGCGCGCCGCCCGCCGGCACTGGTGGCTCTGGTGCGCGCTCATGCCGATCGGGGGCGCGGTGGAGCAGGCGTTCAAGTTCCTGGTCGGCCGGCCGCGGCCCCGCGGGGTCAACTGGGGCTTCCCGAGCGGGCACGTGACCGCGGCCGCCACCTTCGCGGTGGTCCTGCTCTACGTCATGACCCGCGAGCGCGTGTCGCCCGCGGCGCGTGCGGTCCTCACCGCGCTGATGATCGCCCTGGTCGCCGCGGTCGGCTTCGCGCGCGTCATCCTGAACGCCCACTGGCCCACCGACGTGCTGGGCGGCGTGCTGCTGGGCGCGGGGTGCGCCGCCGCGGGGGCGTGGTGGGACGCGCGGCATCCGGAGACCGCGCAGTCGGCGCGGCCGCGCGCGATGAACGGCGCGATCGAGATCGGCGGCTGATGCGCTCCTTCGTCGAGCTCGAGGACGTGGGCTTCGCCTACGGGCCGGTCCCGGTGCTCGAGCGCATCAACTTGACCGTCGAGCCCGGCGACTTCCTCGGCATCATCGGCCCGAATGGCTCCGGCAAGACCACCCTGCTCCGCATCATGCTGGGCCTCCTGCCGCCCGAGCGCGGCGCGGTCCGCCTCTTCGGTCACGCGCCTGCGTCGTTCCGGCAGTGGGGCCGTCTCGGCTACGTGCCGCAGAAGGCCACCCTCGATCCCGCCCTGCCGGTGACCGTCCACGAGGTGGTGGCGACCGGGCTCCTGCCCTCGCTCGGCCTCTTCGGGCGCATCGGCGGCGCGGAACGCAAGCGCATCGCGGAGGTGCTCGGCCAGGTGGGGATGGCCGCGCACGCGGGCGCGCGCATCGGCGCGCTGTCGCCCGGCCAGCAGCAACGGGTGCTGATCGCGCGGGCGCTGGTCTCCAAGCCCGAGCTGCTGATCCTGGACGAGCCCACCGGCGGCGTGGACCCGGAGGCGCAGACGAGCTTCTACGCCCTGCTCCACCATCTCAACCGCGAGCGCGACGTGACCTTGATCCTGGTGAGCCACGACATCGGGGTGGTGGCCAAGGAGGTCACCAAGCTCGCCTGCCTCAACCGCCGGCTCGTCTTCCACGGCCGCCCCGGCGACTTCCTGAGCGACGCGGCGCTCACCGCGCTCTACGGCCCCGCGGTGCGCGTGGTCAGCCACGACCACTAGCCCATGCCCGAGTTCCTCCAGTACGGCTTCATGCACCGGGCCTTCGCGGCGGGGGTCGTCACCGCGCTCATCTGCCCGGCCATCGGCGTCTTCCTGATCCCGCGCCGGCTCTCCCTGATCGCCGACACGCTGGCCCACGTGGCCCTGGCCGGGGTGGCCCTGGGCCTGGTCCTCGGCGTCTCCCCGGTGCTGGGCGCCCTCGTGGTGGCCCTGGCCGGGGCGGTCGGCATCGAGCGGCTCCGCGCGCGCGGGGCGCTGCAGGGCGACGCGGCCCTCGCGGTGTTCCTCTCCGGCGGCTTCGCGCTCGCGGTGGTGCTCATCAGCCTGGCCCGGGGCTTCAACGCCGATCTCTTCGCGATCCTCTTCGGCAGCATCCTCACCGTCACCAGCGGCGACGTCTGGCTCATCGCGGCTCTCGGCGCGGTCGTCACGGTGGCGATCGGCGGGTTCTACAAGCAGCTCCTCGCGATCACGCTCCACGAGGACCTCGCCCGCACGAGCGGGGTGCCGGTGGGAGCGCTCAATCTGCTGCTGACCGTGCTGACCGCGCTGACCACCGTGGTGGCCATGCGGATGGTGGGCGTGCTGCTCGTCTCCGCGATGATCGTGATCCCCGCGCTCACCGGCTTCGCGCTGGGCCGGAGCTTCCACGCCGCCACCGCGATCGCGATCGGCATCGCGCTGCTCTCCATGACCTCCGGTCTCATCGCGGCCTACTACCTGCGGCTGGCCGCAGGGGGCGCGGTGGTGCTGGCCGCGCTGCTCATCTTCGCCGCCGCGTCGCTGGCGCGCCGCCGGTGGCCCGCGACCGCGCGGGAGGTCCATCCATGATCCGCCCGCGAGCCGTCGTCCTCGCCGCGCTGCTGCTGGTCCTCGCGGTCCCCGCGGCCATCGCCCAGGGTCCGGCCAAGGCCCCCGCCCCGAACCCCGCCCAGAATCCAGAATGCCCGCGCTGGCGCGAGGCCTTCGCGGGCATGCGGGTGCGGATGGTGAGCGTGCAGGCCGGCGCCCGCTCCATCGCGCTCCGGGTGAAGGCCGCCGACACCGGCGAGCGCCAGGCCGGCGGCTTCCAGTGCGCCACCCCCGAGGAGATCAAGCGCCACCTGATCCTCTTCGACTTCGGGCGCGAGATCGTCACCCAGTTCCACATGCAGAACGTGCCGGCCGCGCTCGACATCGCCTTCGTCAAGGAGGACGGCCGTATCTTCGCGATCCTCAAGATGGACCCGAGCCCTACCGAGCTGTACGGGCCGCTCGGGTCCTTCCGCTACGCGGTCGAGGCCCACGCCGGGTTCTTCGCGAGCCAGGGCATCCGTCAAGGAGAAGCGCGGCTGGTGCTGCCTCCGGCCCGCTGATCGCCCCCGTGCACGGCCGGCACACCCACGGCTCCCGCCACAAGCACCGCCTGCTCGCCGTCTTCGGGCTGACCGCCGCATTCCTGGTGGTGGAGGCGGCGGTCGGGCTCTGGACCGGCAGCCTCTCGCTCCTCGCCGACGCCACCCACATGCTGGTGGACGCGGGAGGCGTGCTGCTGAGCCTGCTCGCGGTCTGGTTCGCCGAGCGCCCGGCCACGCCGGCCAAGACCTACGGCTACTACCGCGTGGAGATCCTGGCCGCGCTCGTCAACGGCGTCGTGCTCTGCGTGATGGCGATCGCCATCCTGGTCGCCACCTACGAGCGGCTCCGGGAGCCGCCGCACGTCCCGGGCGTCCCCATCCTGGTGGTGGCCACCCTGGGCCTCCTCGTGAACCTGGCGTGCATGTGGCTGCTGCACGTCGGCGCCGCGGAGAGCCTCAACGTGCGCGGCGCGTACCTCGAGGTCCTCGGCGACGCGGTCAGCTCCGCCCTCGTGATCGTGGCCGGCCTCGTGATCGTCTTCACCGGCTGGACCCGCGCCGACGTCATCGCGGGCGCGCTCATCGCCCTCTTCATCCTGCCGCGCACCTGGGCGCTGCTGCGCCAGGCGGTCAACGTCCTCCTCGAGGGCGCGCCCCCCCATCTCGACGTGACCGAGATCGAGGACGCCCTGCGCGCGGCCCGCTCGGTGCGGCGCGTCCACGACCTGCACGTCTGGACGCTCACCTCGGGCCGCGAGGCCATGAGCGCCCACGTGGTGGTCGAGGCGGGCGCGCCCGCCGACCGGATCCTCGAAGAGCTGCACCTCGTCCTCCACGCCCGCTTCGGCATCGATCACACCACGCTCCAGATCGAGACCGAGCCAGCCCCCCTCATCCAGATCACTCCAAGGGCCGGCTAGCCGATCAGCCGCCGGCCCATCGCCCGCTCGAAGGAGACGGAGACCATGAAGATCGTCAAGGCGTCATTCCAGACCGCGTTGGCCCTGTGCCTCGCGGTGACCGCCGCGGACGCCCAGGATTCGCGCGTCTCGGTCGTCTTCGCGACTCCCGCGCAGTACCGCGACCTCAAGACCACCTGCGTGTCCGGCGACGCGGACGCCCGCGCCCTCATGGGCGAGATCGAGCGCTTCCTGCGAGACGCCGCCGGCCGCCGCCTGACCGAGGGACAGCGGCTCGAGATCACGGTGACCAACATCGACATGGCGGGCGAGATCGAGAGCTGGCGCGGGCCGGGGCGCTGCGACCTGCGCGTCGTGACCGACGTCTACCCGCCGCGCGTCGATCTGCAGTTCCGGCTCCTCGGCGCCGACGGCGCGGAGGTCCGGGCGGGCACGCGGCGGCTCCGGGACAGCAACTACCTGGCCAACGCGGCGCCGGTCACCGCGGACCACCTCCGCTACGAGAAGGCGCTCCTGCTCGACTGGCTGCAGAAGGAGCTGCGCGGGTCGGCCGGATCGTGAAGCGCAGCGACCGGCGGATCCTCACCACCCACGTGGGCAGCCTCCCCCGCCCGCCCGTGCTGCGCGACATGCTCGTCCGCCGCGACCGGGGCGAGGCGGTGGACGCGGCCGTGCTCGCGCGGGAGGCCGACACCGCGGTGGCCCACGTGGTGGCGCGGCAGCTCGAGGTCGGCATCGACGTCGGCAACAACGGCGAGCAGCCCCGCGCCGGCTTCTCGACGTACGTGGCCGGCCGCATGCGCGGATTCGGCGGCTCGAGCCGGCGTCTGCCCGCCCGCGACCTGATCGACTTCCCGGACTACGCGGAGATGCTGGCCCGGCGCCGCCGCGACGCCGCGCGCATCGGGGACGCCCCGCAGGCCATCGCGGAGGTGGAGTACGCGGACCTGGGCCCCGCCGCCCAGGAATGCGATGGATTCCTCCGGCACACCGACGGCCGGGCCCCGGGCTTCACCGAGCGCTTCATGACCGCGGCCTCGCCCGGGGTGATCGCGACCATCCTGCTCTCCGCCCACTATCGATCGCACGAGCAGTACGTGATGGCGCTGGCCCGGGAGATGCGCAAGGAGTACGAGCTGATCCACGCGCGCGGGCTCCTGCTCCAGGTGGACTGCCCCGATCTGGCCATGGAGCGGGTGCGGTTCTTCCAGAACGATCCGATCGAGGCCTTCCAGCGGAGCGTCGAGCTGCACGTGGAGGCGATCAACCAGGCCACCGCGGGGATCCCGCCCGACCGCATCCGGCTGCACGTCTGCTGGGGCAACTACGACGGCCCCCACACCCACGACGTGCCTCTCGAGGCGGTGCTGCCCCTCGTCTACCGCGCCCGGGTCGGCGCCCTGTCCCTGCCCCTGGCCAACCCGCGCCACCAGCACGAGTACCGCGTGTTCAAGCGGTACCCGCTTCCGGACTCCATGCTCCTGCTCCCCGGGGTGATCGACACCACCACCAACTACGTGGAGCATCCCGAAGTGGTGGCCGACCGGATCGCGGCGGCGGCGGACGCGGTCGGCGACCCTACCCGCGTCATCGCCTCCACCGATTGCGGCTTCGGCACCTTCGCGGGCTCGGAGATGGTGGCCCACAGCGTGGTGTGGGCCAAGCTCGGCGCGCTCACCGAGGGCGCGGCCATCGCGAGCCGCCGCCTCTTCACCTGAGAAAGGACTCGAGCATGACACCGGAGCGCTTCGCCCAGGGCATGACCTTCGACGACTACGTGAAGTTCACCGGCTCCCCCGAGAACCTCGCCCGCGAGGGCTTCGACATCCGCCGGTTCAGCATGGTGCGCCCACGCCTGGACTGGAGCGGGTTCCTGCACAAGCGCCACGCCGGGGCGCGCCTCACCCCCGAGCAGATCGCGGGCATCCAGTGGCTGGCCGCGCAGCCGGGCGGGCCCGCCAAGGTCGCGGTGATCTCCGAGGAGTGGTCGTCCGACTGCCGGCGGGACGTCCCGTACCTGGCGCGCCTCGCCAAGGCGGGCGGCCTCGAGCTGCGCATCTTCACCCGCGACGGCGAGACGATGCGCTTCAAGGGCGTGCCCGACCCGACGGAGGGCGGCAACGCCGATCTGGTGGCCGCCTACGCCAACGAGAAGAACGGCCAGCGGTGGGCGTCGGTGCCGGTGGCGGTGTTCTTCACCGAGGACTTCCAGGAGCTCTACCGCTACATTGAATATCCGGTGATCTACCGCAAGGAGCAGGTGCTCGGCCACCTGCGCGCGGCGCGCGGCGGCGAGACCCCGGAGGCGGCGAAGGCGCGCGGCGGCGCCGAGATCGGGGCCCTGCTGGAGTCACCCTTCTACGACGTGTGGGCCCAGGGCGCGATCGCCGAGATCCTCGCCGCCCTCCACGAGCGCCTGCTCACCGGCCCCGCGAAGGGCTAACGCCGGCCTGTCACCCGCCGGTGCGCCAGGCGTGGAAGAGCCACATCGCCGCTGAAACGGCCACCAGCAGCGCGATGTAGGCCGGCCAGCTCGTCAGCCAGGATTCGCGCGGCACCTTGATGTGCTCCTGCTCCCACTCCACCATGCCGCGCCACGAGAGATCGCCGGTGGCGTAGCGCTGGAACGCCTCGGTCACCCACGCCAGCGGCAGCGCGCGGTCCCGGGTGCGGAAGCGCTGGGCCAGCGAGCCTTCCTGCAGGTACAGGCCGAAGCCGGTCGGCACGCTGCCGCTGGCCTGCAGGTACGTCGCGTCGGAGGTGCCGAGCGTGGCCAGCACGTTGCGGCCGCCGTCGAGGGACGCCAGCACCTTGGCGATGGTCGGTCCGTCGGGCCGCGGGTATCCGGTGTCGTGAGTCGTGAGGAGGAGGTCCATCGCGTCAGGGGGGATTCAACCACGACGGCGGAAGGTTTTCCAGGGTTTTCGTCCGCCTCAGTAGGAGCGCGGCAGCCCGAGCACGTGCTCGGCGAGGTAGTTGAGGGCCATCTGCTGGGAGACCGGCGCGATCTTGTAGAGCCGGATCTCCCGCCACAGCCGCTCGACGTGAAACTCCTTGGCGTAGCCGAAGCCGCCGAAGGTCTGGAGCGCGGCGTCGCACGCGTTGAAGCCGGCCTCCGCCGCGAGCATCTTGGCCGCGTTGGCCTCGCGCCCGCACGGCTTGCCGTGGTCGAAGAGCCACGCGGCCTTGAGGCACATCATCTCGGCCGCGTCGAGCTGGGCCATCGCGTGGGCGAGCGGGTGCGCGATGGCCTGGTTCTTCCCGATGGGCCGGTCGAAGACGACGCGCTCCTTGGCGTACTGCACCGCGCGCTCGAGGGCGGCGCGACCGATGCCGACCGCCTCGATGCCGATGACGATGCGCTCGGGGTTCAAGGAGTCGAGCAGGTGGTAGAAGCCCTCGCCCGGCGTGCCCACCACGTCCGCGTCCGGGATCTCCAAGTTGTCGATGAAGATCTCGTTGGAGTCGACCGCGGCCCGGCCCAGCTTGTGGATCAAGCGCACCGTGATCGCGTTGCGATCGAAGTCCGCGAAGAACAGGGTCATGCCCTTGAGTGGCTTCGCGGGGTCGCGATCGGCGGTGCGCGCGAGCAGGAGGATCTTGTTGGCGTGCTGGGCGTTGGTCGTCCAGACTTTCCTACCGTTCACCACCCAGTGGTCGCCATTCCGGACCGCGCGGGTCTGGATGCGCGAGGTATCGGTACCCGCGTTGGGCTCGGTCACCCCGAAGGCCATCACGATGTCGCCGCTCACGATCCGCGGCAGGTACGCGCGCTTCATCGCCTCGGTGCCGTACTTGACGATCGGGGTGGGCGGGAAGACGTAGAAGTGGACCGGGGAGCAGCCGGAGGTGCCGGCCCCCGACGCGCAGATCTCGTGGAGCATCAGCGCGGCCTCGGTGAC
>DATFUK010000672.1:0-5517 GCA_035260865.1 Candidatus Methylomirabilota bacterium
GTCGGCGACCACGCGCGCCACCCCGAACTCCCGCGCGTAGGCCTGGGCCCGCTCGGGCCGCGCCGCGGTCACGCAGGCCAGCTCCACGTCCATCCCGCTCACGTGACGATAGGCCAGGCCGTGAATGTGGGCCACGAACCCCGCCCCCACGATGCCCACCCGCACTCTCGGTCGTGACGCCATCCCGGTATTCTCCTCCGGCGCTCAGCGCGCCCGCAGCCGCCACCAGCCGAGCAGGGCCGCGACCCCGGCCAGCCCCAGGCTCCCGTTGGTCATCAGCGCGCGCTGGACGCCCCAGCGCTCGGACATCGCCCCCACCATGAACGCCCCGATCGGGAACACCCCGCCCCAGATCAGGGTGTAGATGCTCATCACCCGCCCGCGCAGCGCGTCGGGGGCCGCGAGCTGCATCGTGGTATTGCAGGAGACCACCGAGATGATGCCGAAGAACCCGGTGATGAACAGCATCGCGACCGCGGGCCAGAACGAGCGGACGAACGCCAGCCCGACGAGCCCGCAGCAGGCCAGCGCGGCCGCGGTGAACATCAGCGGGCGCGGGGGCCGCCGCGTCCCGAGGGTGCCGAGGGTGAGCGCGCCGCTCACCGCGCCCACCCCGAGCGCGGCCATCAGGAAGCCGAAGCCCTCCGCGCCCAGGCCCAGCATGGTGCGCACCACCAGCGGCACGTAGACCGTGAAGTTGAACACGCAGAGGCTCACCATGAAGGTGAGGCCGAGGGCGAGCAGCATCTCGGGGGTGCGCCAGACGTAGCGCATGCCGTCCACGATCTCCTCGACCACGCCCCGGCCGGAGCGCGGCTGGGGGAGCCCGCGCGCCCGCAGGGTCAGCATCATCGTGATCGCGATCGCGAAGCCCAGCGCGTTCAGCGCGAAGGCCGGCGCGATCCCGTAGCGGCCGATGATCAGCCCCCCGATGCTCGGTCCCACGATCCGGGCCGAGTTGAAGCACGCCGAGTTGAGCGAGATCGCGCTGCCCACGTCGGCCCGGCCGACCATCTCGGCCACGAAGGACTGGCGGGCCGGCCCGTCGAGCACGTTGGCGAACCCGACCCCGATGGCGAGCACCGCCACGTGCCAGTACTCCACGTGGCCGGCGTAGACCAGCGCGCCGAGGAGGAGCGCCTGGCCGCCCAGCACCGACTGGGTCACGACCAGGAGCCGGCGCTTGCGCACGCGATCCGCGACCGCGCCCGACACGATCGAGAAGAGGAGGATCGGGCCGAACTGGAGTGTGCCGATCAGGCCCAGCAGCAGCGGGGAGGAGGTGAGCTGGAGCACCAGCCAGGATTGGGCCACCGTCTGCATCCAGGAGCCGACCTGAGCCACGAACTGCGCCGCGAAGAACCGCCGGAAATCGGCGTGGCGGAACGCCCGCAGACCGGTAGGGAGCGCCATCGGCGGCCGCTCAGCCGCCGGCCACGCCCTGGGTATTGACGAAGATCGAGTAGAGCGACTGGCTCGCGGCGAGGAAGAGCCGGTTGCGTTTCGTTCCGCCGAAGCAGAGGTTGGCGCAGCGCTCGGGCAGCAGGATGCGGCCGATCAGCTTCGCGTCGGGATTGTAGACCGCGACGCCGTCGAGCCCCTCGCCCCCGCCCCAGCCGCACCAGAGGTTGCCGTCGGTGTCGCAGCGCATCCCGTCCGGGATCCCCGCCCCGGTGTTGATGAAGACGCGGCCGTTGGCCAGCGCGGTGCCGCCCGCGACCACGTCGAACACGCGGATCTCCCGCGGCATCGAGCCCGACACCACCACGTAGAGCCGGCTCTCGTCCGGAGAGAAGCAGACGCCGTTCGGGCGCGGGACGTCCCCGGTCGCCACCGTGGCCTTGCCGGTCTGGACGTCGAGCCGGTACACGTTGGTGGGCAGCTCGAGCGGGGCGCTGTGGCCCTCGTAGTTGCCGAGCACCCCGAACGGCGGATCGGTGAACCACACGCTGTCGTCCGACTTCACCACCACGTCGTTGGGCGAGTTGAGGCGCTTGCTCTCGAAGCGGTCCATCAGCACCGTGACGGTGCCGTCGTACTCGGTGCGGGTCACCCGCCGGCTGTCGTGCTCGCAGGTGACGAGGCGTCCCTGGCGATCGCGCGTGTTGCCGTTGGAGAAATGGGAGGGCTTCCGGAAGACCGAGACCATGCCGGTTTCCTCGTCCCAGCGCATGATGCGGTCGTTCGGGATATCGCTCCACAGCACGCAGCGGCCGTCGCCGAACCACACCGGCCCTTCCGCCCACCGGAAACCGGTGGCGAGCCGCTCCACCGCCGCGTTGAAGATGCGGTACTTGGCGAAGCTCTCGTCGAGGATCTGCACCGCCGGATCGGGATAACGCACGGGCGCGGTCTGCATGACCCCCGGATGGTGGCCACTGACGGGGGATAAGTCAATAACCTTGTGCTACAGTCGCGCGACATGAGCCGCCCCGCGATCCGGCATCTCTCCAAGGCGGACCCGACCATGCGGGCTCTGATCCGGCGCGTGGGGCCGTGCGGGCTCGCGGTGCGCCATCACTCGCCGTTCGAGACGCTGGTGCGGGCCATCGCGCATCAGCAGATCCACGGCCGCGCCGCCGAGGCGATCCTGGGACGCTTCATCGCGCTGTTTCCCGGTCGGCGCTTCCCGACGCCCGAGCAGATCGTCACGGTGGACGCGCGCAAGATGCGGCGCGCGGGGTTCTCACGGGCCAAGACGCGCTCGATCAAGGACATCGCGCGGAAGACGCGCAGCGGGCTGATTCCCACCCGGGCCGCCTGCCACCGCCTCACCGACGCCGAGCTGATCGAGCGGCTGATCCAGGTGCGCGGGGTCGGGCAGTGGACGGTGGAGATGCTGCTGATGTTCACGCTCGGCCGTCCCGACGTGCTGCCGGTGGACGACTTCGGAGTCCGCGAGGGCTTCAAGCAGGCCTACGGCCGGCGCAAGCAGCCCACCCCCAAGCAGCTACGCCTCTACGGCGCCCGCTGGAGCCCTCACCGCTCGGTGGCCGCCTGGTACCTGTGGCGCGCGGCCGAGAAGGCGCTGCACCGCAAGATCGCGCCGAAGGTCACCTAGCGGATCAAGCTCAGGACGGGCGCGCCCGCATCTGCTCGGGGCTCATGCCGTAGAAGCTCCGCGCGCGGTCGCCCGGCCCCGGCCACGGATGCGCGCGCAGCACCTCCTCGTTGATGTCGGCGCCCCAGCCCGGGCCCTCGGGCACGAAGATGTGCCCGTCCTTGATCAACGGCGGCTTCGTCACCAGGTCGGCCTTCCAGGCCACGTCGTCGATGTCGATCTCCATGATGCGCACGTTGGGCAGCACCGCGCAGAGGTGGAGCGAGTGGAGATCGGCGAGGTGGCTGTAGTAGTTGTGGGGCGCGATGTTGATCTCGTAGGTCTCGGCCATCCGCCCGATCTGCACCGCCTGGGAGAAGCCGTTCCAGGGCACGTCGATGATGGCCACGTCGACGGCATGCAGCTCGAGGAACGGCCGGTACTGCCGCGCGGTGACCAGGCTCTCGCAGGAGGCGAGGCGCGTCGAGGTGGACTGCTTGATCTGCAACAGGGCCTGCGGGTCCCAGTTGTCGTACTCGACCCACTGCATGTCGAACTGCTCGAGCAGCTTGGCCACGCGGAGCACGCCCTCGGTGCGGAAGTTGTAGTTGAGGTCGAGGCAGAGGCCGACCTTGGGGCCCACCGCCTCCCGGAAGGTGCCGATCAGGCGCTCGATCGCGTCCAGGATCTCCACGGTGGGCGCGCCGTCGGTGGAGTTGATGCCGCTCGCGAACCCGGGGAAGTACACGGTGGCCGGCTCGCCCGGGATCACCATGTTGGTCTTCAGGGCGGTGAAGCCGCGCGCGACCACTTCCTTGCCGAGCGCGGTGATGTCGGCGTAGGTGCGCAGCGGCGGCGTACCCAGCACGTGGCCGAGCCGCGCCCGGGTGGTGCCGCAGTGCGACCAGTACAGGCGCATCCGGTCGCGCATCGGGCCGCCGAAGAGCTCGTAGACCGGGACGCCGAGGGCCTTGGCCTTGATGTCCCAGAGCGCCAGCTCGATGCCGGCCATCGCCTTGTGGCTCACCCCGCCCAGGTTCTGGCGCGTGGCCCGCAGCATGTCCCAGTACAGGCGCTCGACCGGCCGCGGGTCCTGGCCGATCAGGAGCGGGGTCAGGTCCCGGACGGAGCCCGCGATGCCGTAGGGGCTGCGATTGTCGCTGCACTCCCCCCAGCCCACGAGGCCGTCGTCGGTCTCGACGCGAACGAAGGTCCAGGGCCGCCAGCCGCCGTCACAGTGCAGGGCTTCCACGCGCGCGATCTTCATGGCGACAGACCATGCCACAGCCGACGGGCGCCCACAAGCCACCCGACGGCATTCCCAGGTCCGCTCGGCTCGCCTTCGGCGACGCCTCGCCCTACGGCCAGGCCGCCGAGCCCTGGCGGAACTGCTCGAGCGTGAGCAGCCGGATCCGCGAATCCGCGCGCGCGGCCGCCCGAGCCGCCTCCGTGTTGTAGCCCCAGGCCGCGAGGAAGAGCCGCACGTCGTCCAGGTCCGGATGCGTGGTCACGTGCTGGAGCGTCTCGAGGCGGTCCTCCACGAAGGCCAGCCGGGGGCGCCCCCCGCGCTCGGCGGTCCAGGCCGCGATCAGCGCGCGCAGGTTCAGGCACTTGTGCACGCCCGTCTCCTTGCCCTGCACGTCGGCGAGCCGGACGCCCCAGGCGTCCAGGATGCGCCGCGCGAACGCCCCCTCCTTGGTGGTGACCAGCACGCTCCGGCCGGGCTCGGCCACCAGGCGGCGCAGCTCGTCCAGGCTGCCGTACGGGGCGTGGAGCGCAAGCCAGCCCGGCTCGTCGGCGGCGATCGACTCGTGGCGCACCTCGTCGAGGGTGTGGCCGAGGCGCGCGATCAGCGCCTCGCCCGCCGGCGAACCCGTCGCGACGAGCTCCGCGCGCACCCGCTCCCAGCCGCCCAGGATCTCCGCGCGCGGGACCCCGCGGGCGATCGCGCGGAGGAGGACCGGCATCTCCCAGCCGCTCAGGATCACCGGGCGCAGCGCGGAGAACGCCACGAACGCGCTCTCGGCCGGCGGCTCGTCCGCGGGCCACACCCGCGCGCAGGTGCGGCGGCTCGTCTCGAAGTACTCGCGCAGGCCGTCACAGCAGACGCCGTCGAAGTCGAGCGCCAGGATGTCGGGAATCGTCATAGCCGGACGCCGCGGTGACGCAAACTGCGCCGAAGAAGATGCGTCCCCGCCCCATAAGCAGCCGACTTTTCAGCCATCGAACGGCTGGCCTCCCTCTTGCTCGTTTTCGAGGATCATGGCCTCATCGGAGCGCAACATCAGCGCGGTAGACGCACGGCTCGTGGGCCTCGAGGACGAGGCCACGCGGCTGCGCGCGGAAGTGGCCGCGCTCCAGGAGGAGATTCGCTGGCTCACCGGCCAGGACGACGAGCCGGCGGGCTGGCTGTCGCGCGGCTGGGTCCGCGCCTCACTGCTGCTGACCGCGGTCGGCATGATCGCCCTCGTCTCCCT
>DATFUK010000673.1:0-4683 GCA_035260865.1 Candidatus Methylomirabilota bacterium
CTTCCTTCAGCACCGGACCGAACTCCTTCCAGAACGTCCGGTAATTCTCGGGGCGCTGCTCCTTGATCTCCTTTAGCGCGCCGAGGATGCGGCGGACGAGGTGCTTCTTGATCGCCTGCACCTGGCGGTCCTTCTGCAGGATCTCGCGCGAGACGTTCAGCGAGAGGTCATCCGACGACACCACGCCGCGCACGAAGCGCAGGTAGGGCGGCAGCAGATCGCGCCAGTCGTCCATGATGAAGACGCGCTTGACGTAGAGGGACAGGCCCCGGTGCCCGCCGTCTCCGTGGTGCAGATCGAAGGGCGCCTTCGAGGGGATGTAGAGCAGGGCGCGCGCCTCGAAGCTCCCCTCCATGTGCACCGCCAGGTGCTCGAGCGGGTCGTTCCAGTCGTGGCTGATGTGCTTGTAGAACTCGCGGTGCTCGTCCTCGGTGACCGCGTCCCGATCGCGGGCCCAGATCGCCTTCATCGAGTTGAGCGTGTCGCCCTGCAGGCGAACCGGGTACGTGACGAAGTCGGAGTACCGCTTGACGATGCCCCGGAGCACCGCGGGCTGCGTGTAGTCGTTGAGCCCGTCCTCCTCGTCCCGGGGCTTGAGGTGCAGCGTGACGGTGGTCCCGGCCGCCGGGCGCTCGCCCGGGCCGAGGGTGTAGCTGCCGTCGCCGACCGATTCCCAGCGGGTGACCTCCTCGGTGCCCGCCCGCCGCGTGACGACGGTGATCCGATCCGCGACCATGAAGCTCGCGTAGAAGCCCACCCCGAACTGCCCGATCAGCTCGGGGGCGGCGGCCGCCTTGGCCTCGCGGATGGCCCGCAGGAACTCGCGGGTACCCGAGCGCGCGATCGTCCCGAGGTTCTCGACGACCTCCGACCGGCTCATGCCGATGCCGTTGTCGTGCACGGCCAGGGTGCGGGCCGCCGCGTCCGCCTCCAGAGTGATCTCCGGCTCGCCGGAGGCCAGCTCGGGCCGGCTCAGCGCTTCGAAACGGATCTTGTCGAGGGCGTCGGAGGCGTTGGAGATCAGCTCGCGCAGGAAGATGTCCTTGTGCGAGTACAGGGAGTGGATCATGAGGTCCAGCAGCTCGCGGACCTCGGCCTGGAACTCGTGACGCTCCGCCGGCTCGCTCATCGTCCTCCCGGAAGCCCTCCGCGCGCCCAACCATAGCACGCCCCCGGGCGCTCGGAGGGGGGCGAGATGGTTGAAGCGCGGGTACGGCTGGAGTATCGTGACTTCGCTCGACCGGTGCCCCGTTGGCGTTGACCGTCCCTCACAAGGAGCGATGATGGCGAACTCGGCCGGTTACCACGAATCGGAAAGCAAGCTGCGCCCGGAGACCCTGGACAACCACCGGGCGCTCACCTCCATGCAGGAGGAGCTGGAGGCGGCCGACTGGTACGATCAGCGCGTCGACGCGGCGACCGACCAGGACCTGAAGGACATCCTGGCCCACAATCGCGACGAGGAGAAGGAGCACTTCGCCATGCTGCTCGAGTGGTACCGGCGGCGCGACGCCAAGATGGACGCCCACCTCAAGGAGTACCTCTTCAAGAGCGGCTCACTGATCGCGATCGAGCAGGCGGGGGCCGGCGGCGGGGCGGAGGGCGATGACGCGGCGAGCGGCGGCGGGGGCGGCTCACTCGGCATCGGCAGCCTGAAGGGGGGCCAGGGGCTATGAACAATCTCAAGCGGGAGCTCGCCCCGATCTCGACCGCGGCGTGGAAGGAGATCGACGCGGAGGCCAGCCGCGTCCTCAAGCTGAAGCTCGCGGGCCGCAAGCTCGTGGACTTCGACGGCCCGCTCGGCCCCACCGCGGCCGGGGTGAACACCGGGCGCCGGGAGCCGCTGAATGCCGCGCCGGTCGCCGACATCGAGGCCTCCCGGCGGCAGGTGCTGCCGCTGGTCGAGCTGCGCTCCTACTTCGAGCTCTCGCGCGAGGAGATGGACGCGGTCGAGCGCGGCGCGGAAGACCCGGAGCTCCAGCCCCTGATCGATGCGGCCACCCGCATCGCCTACGCGGAGGACACCGCGATCTTCCACGGCTACGCGGCGGGCGGCATCAAGGGCATCGACCAGGCCTCGGCCCACCCGATCCTGCCGATCCCCGACGACTACCAGGCCTATCCGCACCGCATCGCGGAGGCGACCCGGCTCTTGCGCCTGGCCGGAGTGGACGGCCCCTACGCGATCGCGATGGGGCCGCGCTACTACACCGGCCTCACCCAGGCGGTGGGCGACGGCGGGTACCCGGTCCTCAACGTCGTCCGCAAGCTGGTGGACGGCCCGCTCGTGTGGGCGCCCGCGGTCAACGGCGCGGTGGTGCTGAGCCTCCGGGGCGGCGACTTCGAGCTGACGATCGGCCGCGATCTCTCGATCGCCTACCAGAGCCACACCGACAAGGTGGTGCGGCTCTACCTGGTCGAGACGATGGCCTTCCGGGTCCTCACCCCCGAGGCCGCGGTGGCGCTGGCCCACAAGGACGGCAAGGGGTCGCGCAAGGGCTGAGCGGCGGTCAGCCTCGCGCCCTCTTCACCGCCACGAGCGTCAGCGCGATGAAGAGCGCCAGCACCACGAGCTGCGCGGCCGCGAACGGCGGCTCGCTCTGGGTGGGAGCCAGCGCGTTCAGGGCCGGAAACTTCAGGAACGCCTGGGTGATCGCGACGAAGACGTTGAGGTAGAGCGCGATCGCGGCGGACACCACGTAGATCCGGCGCCACGCCCCCGCGAGCCCCATCGGGTACCGCGCGACGAGCGCCACCGCCAGGACCACCAGGGAGATGATCCCGACCACGTGCGACGGCAACAGGCGCGTGGTCGGAAAGGCGAACCCGGTCACGCTCGTGGCCACCGTGGTGAGCAGGAACAGGCCGTTCCAGCCGCCGCGCAGCCTTCCCCCGAGCAGGCCGAACAGCACGATGAGCCCCGAGCCGATCCCGATCAGGCTCAGCACCACGTGTAGCGACGTGAACGTCGACTCGGTCAGTCCCCAGATCACGATGTGCCTCCCTGGCTGGGATCGAGGATCCGCCCGAAGCGCCTCCGGGTCAAGATCGGATCAGGCGCGTTCGATCCAGGCGCCTTCCAGACCGTAGAGCATGGTGGTCGGATGCTGCCGGAAGCCCTTGACCGACGCCTGGGTGAAGTCGATGGTGTCGGCGGAGTAGAGCCAGATGTGCGGCACGTTCTCCAGGATCATGATCTGGGCGCGGTCGTAGATCTCCTTGCGCCTCCTCTGATCCATCGTGCGCCGGCCCTCCTCCAGGAGGAGGTCGAGCTCCGGCACGCTCCAGCTGTTCCAGTTCTGGCCCTTCGTCGAGTGGAGCGCGCGGAAGAACGCGGTGTCCGGGTCGGCGTAGCCCGCCAGGGTGTTCATCGTCATGTCGAAGTCCTTGGCGAGCCAGCGCTTGATCCACACCGCGTACTCGACGTTCTCGATCTCCGCGGTGATCCCCACCCGCTTGAGCTGGGCCGCCACCACCGGCGCGCCCGACACCATGGTGGGGAAGGTCGGGATGACCCCGAGCTTCACGGTGAAGCCGTTGGCGAAGCCCGCGTCGGCGAGAAGCTTCTTCGCCCGATCCGGATCGGGCCGGTAATAGGGCATCCACTGCTCCTCGGGGAGCTGCCACTGCTTCATGGGCGCGGTGGCCGGCGGGGTCAGGCGACCGAAGCCGGCCGCGGCCACGCGCAAAACCTGGGCGCGGTCCAGGGCCCAGCTGATGGCCTGGCGGACCCGCACGTCCTTCAGCGGTCCGCGGCTCGCGTTGATGTTGATGAAGTCGTAGCCGAGACGCGAGCTGCGATAGCCGGTCAGGCCCTTCTCCTCCTTCAGGAGGCTGTAGTTCTTGTTGTCCTCGATGAACGCGTGCTGGATCTGCCCGGTCCGCAGCGCGGCCACGATATTGGCCTCGTCGGGGATCACCTTCAGGACGAGCTCGTCGACGTACGGCTGCCCCTTCCGGAAGTAGCGGGGATTCCGCTTGAAGACCATCTCCTGCTCGACCTTCCAGTCCGCGAGCATGAACGGCCCGGTGCCGACCGCGGCCTTGTTGAGATCTCCGTGCTTCTTGACCCCGGCCTCGCTGACGATGAACCCCCAGAAGCCGCCGAGCGCGGCGAGCAGGCCCGCGAAGGGCTCCCTGGTCACGAACTTGATTGCGTGCTTGCCGACCGGCTCGAACTTGTCGACGGTGAGGAAGTCGGCCTTGCCGGAGGACTTCTCGATGAGCCGGTCGAAGGTGAACTTCACGTCCGCCGAGGTGAACTCCTGCCCGTCGTGGAACTTCACCCCCTGGCGCAGCTTGAACGTCCACGTGACCCCGTCCCGGGCGACCTCCCACGACTCGGCGAGCTCGGGCACCGGGTTCATGTCGAAGTCGAACCGAACGAGCTGGTTGTAGGTCAGCGGCGAGCGCCGGCTCCGCGATAGCGCGGGCACGAGCTGAGGATCGAGCCCGGTCGCCTCGCTGGTCTGCGCCGATACGAGCACGCCGCCGGGCCGGGGCGTCTGGGCCCACGCCGGCCGGGTGAGCCCGAGCGCGGCCAGGGTGAGCCCGCCGGCCTTGAGGAGCTGGCGGCGGGACGGACGTCGTGGATCGAAGGCGCGGGAGTCGGGGATCATGACGGTCTCTCCTTAGAAGGCGCGGGAACCGCAGAACGGCCGGCGCGAGTCTAGCACGGCGCGA
>DATFUK010000674.1:0-7840 GCA_035260865.1 Candidatus Methylomirabilota bacterium
CCGGACGACGCGCAGGGCCGCGGACGTCCCGACGTTGAGCGCGACCCGCCGTGGGCTCCAGCAGTCCGAGCCGACGTTCGAGCACGCGCCGTCCCCGCGCGCCGGATGCCAGGGCACGCGGGCCAGCGCGGGCCAGCGCGCGGCGTGCGGCGCGGCCAGGCCGGGCGCGGCGGTGTCGTCGATGGGCGGGAGCTGGGCGACCGCGATTCCGGCCGCGGCCAGCATGTCGGTCGCCCATCCCCCCGCGATCTGATCGAGCAGCCCGGTACCGGAAGCCATCGAGAGACTCGCCGCGAGACGGCCGGTGAGCTGCGCGTGCAGGTACTCGCCGAAGCCGCACCAGACCGCGGCGCGCGCGAAGACCTCGGGGCGCGTGTCGCGCAGCCAGCGGAGCTTGGCCGGGAAGAAGGCGGAGTGCAACGGCGCGCCGGTACGCGCGTGGACGTGGCGCTCGTCGTGCTCGCGGCGGAGCGCGGCGGCGGCGGGCGCGCTGCGCGTGTCGGCCCACGTGATGACCGGGGTGAGGGGGCGGCCCGCGGCGTCGAGCGCGAGCAGGCTGTGCCAGAACACGGAGGCGCCCACCGCCGCGATCTCCGACGCGCGCGCGCCGCAGCCGGCGAGGCAGGCGTCGACCGCGCTCGTGACCGCGGCGAGCAGCCGATCGGCGCCGAGCTCGACGCCGCCGTCCGGGGTGGTGCGCGGCTCGTAGGTGACCTGGCCCTCCGCGCCGGGCCGGGCGCGGCCGGCGGCGTCGAAGACGCGGGCGCGCGCGGAGCTGGTGCCGACGTCCAGCGCCAGGATGAGCATGTGCGGTACTATACGACGCAATGGAACCGGGCTCGGACCCGTTCCACGCCGTTCACCCGACAGGCAGGAGACCAACATGTCCCTCATCACGGTGCTGAGCCCGGTGGGCGAGCTCCGGACGGCGACCACGGCGATTCCGCCGATGCCCGCCGATCTGCGCGGCCTCACGGTGGGCTTCCTCGACAACACCAAGCACAACTTCGACCGCCTGGTCACCGGCATCGGCGCCGCGCTCAGGGAGCGTCACGGCGTCGAGCGCGTGGTGATCATCCGGAAGGCCAACGCGGCGACCGGGGCCGATCACTCGATCATCGAGACGCTCTCGAAGGAGTGCGATCTCGTCTTCGCCGGATCCGCGGACTGAGGCTCCTGCACGTCGTGGAGTCTCCACGACTCGCTGGAGCTGGCGAAGGCCGGGACGCCCGCGGGACTGATCACCACCACCGTGTTCCAGCGCCTGGCCCTGGGGGAGATGACCGCGCTCGGCGCCACCGGGCTGCCGCTGCTCGTCGTCCAGCATCCGCTGGGCGGTGAGGCGCCGGAGGGCGTGACCCGCCGGATCGCGCAGGCGGTGGAACAGATCGAAGCCATGCTGGGCCGCCGGTGAGGCGGTCGTGAGCGAGGCGGTCGAGACGGCGCTCACCCTGCCGGAAGAAGACGTCTACGCGGAGTTCTGCAGACGGGAGTGGTGCGACGGGCTCCCGTTCGTGCCGCCCACCGCGGAGCGCGTGCGCGCGATGCTGGCGGGGGCGCGGACGAAGCCCGCCGAATCGCTCGGCGCGATGGCCCCGCTCTGGTGCGACTGCGCGGTCGAGAAGCTGGCGATCAACGCGGTCATGGCGGGCTGCGAGCCGGCGTACTTCCCGGTCATCGTGGCCGCGGTCCAGGCCCTGCTCGATCCGGCCTTCAATCTCTTCGGGGTCCAGGCCACCACGCATCCGGTGGCGCCGCTGATCGTGGTGACCGGGCCCTACTCGCGCACGATCGGGCTGCACTCGGGCTCCGGCCTCTTCGGGCCGGGCTTCCGCGCCAACGCCACCATCGGGCGCGCGATCCGGCTGATCCTGATGAACGTGGGCGGCGGGTGGCCCGGCCGGGGCGACATGGCCACCCAGGGGAGCCCGGCCAAGTTCTCCTACGCGATCACCGAGCGCGAGGACTCGCCGTGGGAGCCGCTGCACGTGGCGCTCGGCTTCAAGGCGGACCAGAGTGTGGTCACCGTGTTCGGCGGCGAGGGCCCGCACAACGTCAACGACCACGTGTCCACCACCGCGGCCGGGATCCTCAACAACGTGGCCGACGTGGCCACCTCGCTGGGCTCCAACGTGGGCTGGTACCTCTCGCAGAGCCAGCTGCTGGTCGTGCTCGGGCCCGAGCACGCGGCCACCATCGCGGCCGACGGGTTCACCCGCGCCGACGTGCAGCGCTTCGTGTTCGAGAACGCGCGCATGCCGCTCGGGCGCATGAAGCTGGGGGGCATGTGGGGCATGCACGACTGGCCCACCTGGATGGCCAAGGAGACCGACGACTCGGTGCGGCTGCCGCGCGTGCCCGCGGTCGAGGACGTCTACGTGATGGTGGGCGGCGGCTCGGGCAAGCACTCCTGCGTCGTGCCCAACTGCACCTTCAGCCGCGCGGTCAGCCGCCTCCTCGACCGCATCTGAGTGGGGTCAGGTCTTGAATTACGACATTTCCGCTCCGCGGTGGTTCGTCGGACGCGGTGAAAATGTCGTAATTCAAGACCTGACCCCGGCCTGACGCGCGGCGGTCAGCAGGACCAGGGCGGCCAGGAGGAGGACGGCGCCCGCGAGGCCGATCGGGCCCAGGCGCTCGCCGAAGACGAGCACGCCGAGCGTGGTGGCGGTGAGCGGCTCGAGCAGCGAGACGACGCCGGCCGCGGTGGCGGGCACGCGGCCGAGGCCGGCGGTGAACATCACGTAGGCCACCGCGGTGGGTCCGATCCCCAGGTAGAGCAGCAGCGGCCAGCCCGCGGCCAGCGCGCGCGTTGGCGCGGACTCCCCGAGCAGCGCGGGCGCGAGGAACAGCGCGGCCAGCGCGAAGGTGATCGCCGACACCGCGAGCGGCGTCACCCGCGCCAGGAGCCCCTTTGCGGCCACCGCGTACACGGCGTAAGATACCCCCGCGCCGAGCGCGAGCAGCGCCCCCAGCCCGAAGCGGCCCGCGATCTCGCCGAACCCGCGCGGGCCGACCACGAGCAGCGCGGTCCCGGCGACCGCCATCCCGAGCGACAGCCGAACGAGCGGGGTCAGTCGCTCGCCGAGGAAGAGGGTGGCCAGCACCGCGATCAGGAGCGGGGCGGAGCAGATGGCGAGGAGCGCGGCGGGCGCGACGCCGACGAGGGTGACCGCGCGGAAGAAGCAGACCTGGTACGCGGCCATGGCGAGGCCGAGCGCGCAGCAGAGCGGCAGATCGGCGAGGGACGGCCAGGGACGAAGCGACGGATGGCGCGCGGCGAAGCGGCCAACGCCGGCGGCAGCGAGCACGAGCACCGGCGCGGCGATCGCGAGGCGGCTCCAGCCGACGAGGAGCGGGGAGGCGGCGGCCTCGCGAGAGAGTAGAGTCATGGTGGCGCCGGTCGTACCCCACGACGCGGCCGCGATCGCGATGAGAACCAGGCCGAGCAGCACGGCCCGAGCATACAGGAGGCACGACGCGAAGCATGAGTGAGACGATCGGATTCATCGGGCTGGGAAACATGGGCGTGCCGATGGCGGGCCGCTTGATCGACGGCGGCCATGCTCTGGTGGTCAACGACATCCGGCAGGACGCGGCGCGTCCGCTCCTGGCCCGCGGGGCCACGTGGGCCGCCTCCCCCGCCGAGGTCGCGGCCGCCGCGCAGACCGTCATCACCATCCTGCCGACCTCGCGCGAGGTGCGGGAGGTGCTGCTGGGCGCCAAGGGCCTCCTCGACGCGCTCCGGCCGGGAAGCCTCGTGCTCGAGATGACCTCGGCCGATCCCTCGGCCACGCGCGAGCTCGAGCGCGAGGTGGCCGCGCGCGGCTCCGCCCTCATCGACGCGCCGGTCTCGGGGGGCGTGCGCGGGGCGGTGGAGGGCACGCTCGCGATCATGGTCGGCGGTGATCCCGCGCTGCTCGAGCGCGCCCGCCCGGTGCTGGCCCGCATGGGCAAGAACATCTTCCACGCCGGACCCGTCGGCGCGGGTCACGCGATGAAGCTCGTGAACAACATGTGCTCGGGCGGCATCCTCGCGCTGACCATCGAGGCGGTCGCGGTGGCGGCCCGGGCCGGGGTGGATCCCACGCGCGCGGTCGAGATCCTCCAGGCCTCGAGCGGGCGCTCCAACGCGAGCGACAACAAGTTCCCGCGCTTCATCCTCAACGGGGCCTTCGACGCCGGCTTCGCGATCCGGCTCATGATGAAGGATCTCGACGGCTACGGCCGGCTCGCCCAGGAGGCGGGGGTGCCCTCGCCGGTGGCCCGCGCCGCCGCCGAGGTCTACCGGCTCGCGATGGCCCGCGGCATGGCCGAGCAGGACCACACCGCGATCGCGCGAATCATCGAGGAGTGGGCGGGCGTCTCGCTCCGATCCCAGGGAGGCACGGCATGACGCGTATCGGCTTCATCGGCGTGGGCACCATGGGGCTGCCCATGGCGAAGAACCTCGTGAAGAAGGGCTTCACCGTGACCGCTTTCGATAGCAATCCCGAGGCGGTGAAGGCCGCCGCGGCGGCGGGCATGACCGCGGCCGCGAGCGCGGCGGAGGCGGTAGCCACCGCGGACATCGTGGTGACGATGCTGCCCTCCTCACCGCACGTGGAATCGGTGTACACCGGCGATGGGGGCGTGCTGGCCGCCGCGCGCAAGGGGACCCTGTGCGTGGACATGTCCACCATCGACCCCGCGATGTCGCAGCGGGTGGCGAAGGCCGCGCAGGAGCGGGGCGTGCGCTTCATGGACGCGCCGGTCTCGGGCGGGACCCCGCGGGCCACCGACGGGACGCTCGCGATCATGGTGGGCGGGGCCGCCGCCGATTTCGAGGAGGCCAAGCCCGCGCTGGCCGCGATGGGGACCAACGTCATCCACGTGGGCGCGGTCGGCAGCGGCGAGGTCGTCAAGCTCTGCAACAACCTGATCGCGGGGGTCTGCGGGGTCGCGGTGAGCGAAGCGTTCCGGATCGCGGAGGGCTTCGGGATGGACCCCAAGGTGGTCACCGACGTGATCTCCAAGTCCTCCGGCAACACCTTCCTGATGGGCTTCATGCATCCGGTGCCGGGCATGATGCCGGCCGCCGCCTCCAGCAACGACTACAAGCCGGGCTTCATGACCGATCTCATGTGCAAGGACCTGGGGCTGGCGGTGGACGCGGCGCGGAACCTCCGGGTGCCGCTCTTCGTGACGCCCGCCGCGCAGCAGGTCTACCGCCTCGCCTCGTCCCACGGGCTCGGGCGGCGCGATTTCACCAGCGTCTACTCCTTCCTCAAGCCGTCCTCGGGCCAGGCCCCGGTCTAGGCCTTGGTCTTGGCAACGATGCACCCGCTGAGCCGCCGCCTGAAGCGCTGGCTGATCGTCCTGGCCGCCCTGCTGGTGGTGGGCATCGCCTTCGTCTGGTCGCTGCCCGAGATCGTGAAGTGGCAGGCCCTCAAGCAGATCCCCGCGATCACCGGGCGGGCCGCCTCCATCGAGGACATCGACATCAACCTGTTTACCAGGCGGGTGGCGATCAAGAAGTTCCGGCTCGCCGAGGCGGATCCCGCCCAGACCTTCGTCGAGTTCGAGCGCCTGGACGTCCGGGTGGTGCCGTGGTCGGGTGTGTTCGGCAACGTCCGGGTCTTGGAGCTGCGGCTGACCGCTCCCACCGTCAACCTGGTGCGGCTGACCCCGACCGAGTTCAACTTCTCGGACATCCTCCGCAAGCTGGCGACCGCGAAGGAGGGGGAGCCCGCGCCCCCGCCGCCCGACCCCAAGGTCAAGTCGCGCTGGACCATCGCCCTTGATCACTTTGCCCTGATCCGCGCCAACATCACGGTCACCGACCGCGCGGTCAAGCCCACCGCCGACTGGAAGGTGCGGGACCTGACGATCGAGGCCGGCAACCTGACCACCCGGCCGTCCGGGCCGGTGGGCACGCTCGCGGTGCGGGCGGCGCTCAACAACTCGCCGGTCGAGTTCTCCGCCCGGGACATCGACCTCACCCCGACCTCCTTCGCCGGGAAGTTCTCGATCCAGAACTTCGGCCTGATCCAGGTCGTGCCCTACCTGCCGCCGATGCCCGCGGTCCTCGACTCCGGTATCGCCGGCGTGGACATCGCGGTCAAGCTCGAGCTGGGCAAGGGGCCGAGCGGGCTGGCGGTAGGCCTCGTGACCGGTGACCTCGCGCTGACCTCGCTGGCCCTCAGCCAACCGGGCAAGTCCGCGCCCTTCCTGATCGTGCCGCGCATCGCGGTCGGGCTCAAGGAGGTCAACCTGGTCTCGCGCGAGATGACGATCGCGAGCGTGGACATCGAGGGCGTCGATCTCAAGGCGGTGCGCGACAAGCAGGAGCGCATCGACCTGCTCGAGCTGACCAGGAAGCCGGAAGACGCCGCGGCCGCCAATCCCGCTGCGCCGCCCGCCAAGACGACCCCACCGGCCGCCGCGAAGCCGGCGCCCGCCAAGCCCGAGGCGCCGCCCGCGAAGGCAGAGCCCGAGTTCAAGGTGACGGTGGAGAAGGTCATGCTGAAGGCCGCCGCCACGTTCACCGACGAGTCCGTCTCCACCCCGCCGACCGTGCTGAAGGTGAGCAACCTGGCGGTGCAGCTCGACGACGTGACGTGGCCGAACGTCCGGCCCATCAACCTGGCGGTCAGCATGAACCCGCCGGGCGGCGGAAAGATCGGCGCCAAGGGCGCGGTCAAGATCGAGCCGCTCGACCTCACGCTGACGCTGAACACGCGGGACGCGCCGATCGAGCCCTACCGGGCCTACTTTCCGTTCCCCGCGATCTTCGGCGGCCGCTTCAGCTCCGACAGCCAGAACCGCGTCCGCATGGTCAACGGCAAGCTCACCGCGCTCTCCCGCGGCAATAGCTGGGCCACCGACCTGACCGTGAAGACGGCGGACGGCAAGGAAACCCCGCTCCGCATGGAGCGGATGGAGATCAACGGGATCGACTTCGGATGGCCGACGCACGCGCGCGTGGCCCGGGTGCTGCTGAGGAAGCCGGCGGCCGAGCTCGACCGCGGACCCGACGGCATCAATGTGCAGAAGCTGTTCACGCCGGTGCCGAAGCCGGACGCGCAGCCCGCCGCCGCGCCGGCGCCGCCTCCCGCCGCGCCCCCCGCGAAGACCGGCGAGGCCGCCAAGACCGCAGGCCCGCTCGACACGATGGACTTGCAGTTCAAGGAGATCGCGGTCGAGGATGGCTACGTGCGGTTCCTCGACCGCACGACCCAGCCGCCGTTCTCCGAGGACATCTCCAAGCTGACGGTGACGGTCACGGACCTCTCCAACAAGAAGAGCCAGCGGGCCAACCTGCTCCTGCAGGCGCTCATCGGCGGCGACTCGGCGCTGGACGTCCGCGGCGATCTGTCCGCGATCGGCGCGCCCACCTATGTGGACATGGTGGGCGAGCTGAAGAAGCTGGCCCTGCCCGCGGCCAATCCCTACATGGAGGGCATGATCGGCTGGGTCATCCGGCGCGGCGAGCTGACCACGAAGCTCGAATACAAGATCGAGCAGGACAAGCTCGACGCCAAGAACGACATCCTGGTCGGCAACCTGCGGGTCGCGCCCGCCAAGGAATCCGACGAGGTCAAGAAGCGGATCGGCCTGCCGCTGGGGCTGGTCGTGGCCCTGCTCAAGGACGGCGACGGCAACATCCACGTCAACGTGCCCATCACCGGCACCTTCACCGACAAGCAGTTCGACTTCAGCGACGCGATCTGGACCGCGGTCCGGAACGTCATCGTCAACATCCTGAAGGCGCCCTTCCGGGCCATCGGAGGCCTCTTCACGAGCGGGGACAAGATCGACGAGATCAAGGTGGACCCGGTGGTCTTCGCGGCGGGCAGCG
>DATFUK010000675.1:0-3880 GCA_035260865.1 Candidatus Methylomirabilota bacterium
CCGGGCCCGCCTGCCCCACCGAGACCTGCATGTACTCCGCGAAGCGCTTCTCGTCCTCGAGGTAGCGGATCAGGTCCTCGGCCAGCTCCGGCTTCTGCGACTTCTGGAAGAGGGCCCAGTTGTAGCAGGACGAGCCGACGAAGGATCCGGCGGGGCCGCCCGGGGTGAGCACGCAGAGCGTCTTCGCGGCCAGCTCGTGCTTCTTGGAGACCATCGCGAAGTAGAGGCTCGCGCCGTTGTTGGTGGTCACGAGCTTGCCCGCCATGTACGACTCGTTGTTGGACACGTCGGTCCAGCCCATGACCCCGGGAGGCTGGATCCCGTGCTTCTTGATCGTGTCCACCGCGAACTGCAGCGCGGCGGTGTTCTGCTTGAGGAAGCTCGTGCCGAGGGCGGGCTTGCCGTCCTTGTCCCACACGCCCCCCCCGTAGTCCCAGAGGATGTTGGACATGAAGCCGTCGCCGTCGTCCGAGCGGTTCAGGGTCTGGCCGAAACCGAAGAGGTCCTTGGCCGGATCCTGGGCCTTCTTGGCGAACTCGACCACGTCGGGATCGTAGACCTTGGGCACCTTCAGGCCCTTGGCCTCCATGATGTCCTTGCGGATGAAGAACACGGTCGTCATCGAGTAGCGGCCGACGCCCAGGAACTTGCCGTCGGACTGCATGGCGCGCTCCGCGAAGGGCAGGAGCCCGCCCTTGGCCTTGGCCAGGTCGGTCGCCACCTTGCTGACGTCGCGCAGCGCGGCCTTGTAGCGCATCGGGCCGTAGATGTTCATCTCGGCCATGTCGGGCGGGTTGCCCGCCTCGATCGCGGCCACGAACTTCTGCTCCCGGTCGCCGAAGGTCGCCCAGTCCATCTCGACCTCGACGTTCTTCTCCTTGCCCCACGCCTCGACCTGCTTGGCCACCACGTCGTTGCCCGCGGTGACGAAGCTCTTGAAGAGCCAGACGCGCAGCTTGGTCTTCGCCTGGGCCGGCGCCATGCCGCGAAGCGCGTGCAGCCCCGCCGCGGTGCCGCCGGTGATGACCGCCGCCTTGCGCAGGAACTCGCGGCGGGCGATGAGACCTGCGTCGAGCTGCTCGGCCAGATGCTTGAGGCGATTGTCCATGGGGGGGGCTCCTCCTTTGGAGCGCGTGGGACAGGTCCGCGGGTGGCCCGAATGTTAACCTGGCGCTGATCCACGGGCAAGCAAACGGTTGGCCGCCTGCGCGATCGCGGCCGCGTCCACGCCGTAGTGGCGATAGAGATCGCCGCGCGAGCCCGACTGGCCGAAGTGATCCACGCCGAGCGGGATCTGCGGCACGCCGAGCGCGCCGCCCAGGAAGGCGAGGCCGTGGGAATGGCCGTCGAGCACCGACACCACCGGTACGCCTTCCTCGTCCGCGGACACCAGGTCGAGTACGTACGGGCACGTAGTCCGGAGACCGCGATGCAGCAGATCGGGGCTCGTGACCACGAACACGTTCGCGTGCACGCCCTCGGCGGCGAGCGCGCGGCTCGCGGCCACCGCCTCGGGCACCATCACGCCGGCCGCGAAGATGTGCACCGCGTCGCCCTCCCGGTCGTAGCCGGGACGCTCGCGCGCGTCGATCAGGCGGTAGCCGCCCCGGAGCACCGCGTCACGCTGCGCGGCCGAGGGCGCGGGCGCGAGGGCCTGGTCGATCGGCTTGGTGGAGAGCCGCAGGTAGAGGCTCTCGGCGTCCCCGCGCCGCACGAGACCGCGCAGCCCTTCGAGCAGGATCCACTCGACCTCCTGCGCGAAGGCCGGCTCGTAGTAGGCGATGGCGGGCAGCGCGATGCCGATGCCCGGCGTGATCACCGACTGGTGCGCGCCGCCTTCCGGCGAGAGGCTCACCCCCGACGGGGTCGCGGCCACGATGAAGCGTCCGCCCGCGTAGAGCGCGTGGTAGAGCGCGTCGAGCCCGCGCGTGACGAACGGATCGTAGAGCGTGCCGATCGGCAGCAGCGTCGTCCCGGACAGCTCCGCGGTGAGCCCGAAGGCGCCGAGCGCGAGGAAGAGGTTGTGCTCGGCGATCCCGAGCTCGACGTGCTGGCCCGCCGGCGATTCCTTCCACTGCACCGCCTGCGGCCCCTCCGCGGTAAAGCCGGGCTTGGGACGCGGGAAATAGACGCCCTTGCGGTTGATCCACCCCGCGAGATGCGTGGTCACCGACACGTCGGCGGAGAGCGTGACCACGCGATCGCCGACCGGCAGGCGGCTCAGCCGGCCGAGGATGCGGCCGAAGGCCTCCTGGGTCGAGCTCTGCGGCGGATAGGATTCCTCCAGCGCGTCCGGCACGTCGAGGGCCGCGTCGCGCCGCCCCTCCGGGGGCGCGAACGGCGCGGGCGCGCGGCGGATGAGCTCCGCCTCGGCGCTGCCCGGAGCGAAGCCGGCCCATTCCTCCCCGGCCGCGACGCCGAGCCGCGCGCGCATCTCCTCGACCTGCGCCGGGGTCAGCAGCGCGCTGTGATTCATGGGATCGCCGCCGAAGGGATAGCCCCAGCCCTTGATCGTGTCGGCCAGGATGACGCAGGGCCCGCTGCGCTTGCGGCCCGCCTCTTCATAGGCCTCCAGGATCGACGCCAGATCGTGGCCGCCCACGTCGGCCACGAGCGCGGCCACCCCGTCGTCGGAGACGTCGGCGAGTAGCCGGTCCACCGCGGGGTCCGTCTCCCCCGCCGCGGTGACGATCACCGCCTTGCGCGCGCCCGCGGGCGGCAGGCGCAACAGCGACTGGTACTCCGCGTTGCCCATCCCCTCGAGCCGCGCGCGCAGCCGCTCGCCCCCGGACCGGCCGAAGAGCGCGCGCAGCCGCGCCCCCCAGCGCAGCTCGATGACGTGCCAGCCCGCGCCGCGGAACCACTCGCGGAGCTGCCCGCGCCGGGCGTCGGGCACGATGCGGTCGAGGCTCTGGCGGTTGAAGTCGACGACCCACAGGAGATTGTCGAGCTCGCGCACCGCCTCCTCGAGGAGGGCCTCCCACACGTTGCCCTCGTCGAGCTCGGCGTCGCCCATCATCGCGATGAAGCGGGCGGGCATCGCGGGGCGGGCGTCCGCGCCCTCGTGCTGGCGCACGTAGCGCGCGGCGAGCGCGCCGAAGGCCGCGCTCACCGCCCCCAGCCCCATCGAGCCGGTGGAGAGATCCACGATCTCCGGATTCTTGCGCCGGCTCGGATACGCCTGCAGCCCGCCGAGCGTGCGCAGGCCGCGGAGCTGCTCGGCGGTGAGACGCCCGCGCAGGTACTCGATGGCGTAGAGGACCGGCGAGGCATGGGCCTTGGTGGCCACGATGTCGCCGGGCCGCAGCGCGTGGAAGTAGAGCGCGGTCATCAGCGAGACCACGGACGACGACGACGCCTGGTGGCCGCCGATCTTGGTGCCGTCGGGGTTCGGCCGGGTGTTGGCATGGTGAACCAGGTGAGCGCTCACCCAGAGGACGCGCTTCTGGATGGACTCGAGCAGGGCGAGCGGGACGGCGCCGGCGCGCGGGGGCATGGGCGCCCACCTTACCCCACGTGAGCGGTCCGGGGCCAGGGGGGTAGCGGCGCCCGCGTCAGCCCGGCGACGGCGGAGAAGTCTTACATGGTAGTTTCTTCCTCCGGGGCGGCCGGCCGGTTCCGACATCCCTCGAATCGGCCACTTACGATACACGGGGCGTGGCATAGCGCTTGCCCCCTTCCTCCCTTCGTCCGGGCTCGTTCAGCCGAGGTCGAACCGAGGGAGGCAGGGTCATGAGCGGAGGAATCAGGCGCCCCGTTCTGGTACTGAGCATCCTCCTGGCCGCCGTGGGTTACGCGGCGACCAAGGAGTGGGAGTGGCAGTCTGACGCCGATCCGCTGCCGCTGCTGCGGGTCTCCCAGGTGGAGCGGGGGGATGCGG
>DATFUK010000676.1:0-3433 GCA_035260865.1 Candidatus Methylomirabilota bacterium
AGCCTGGTCTCCTATCTCGGCAATACGCTCCGCTATGACGTCCATACCGAGTCCGGGCTCGTGCTCAAGGCGGATATCCGCGATCCGTGGCACCACGACCCGTTCCCGGTGGGCCGGCCGGTGACGCTCAGCTTCCCGCCCTCGGTGACCCTCGCCGTCTCCGACGATGTCTAGGCTGCGCGTCGGCCCCGCGGTCGGCGTCGGGCTCATCTGGGCGTTCCTGGTCCTTTTCCTGATCTATCCGCTCGGGCGCATCTTCTACGACGCGGTCACCGACGAGGCGGGACGGTGGACGCTGGCGAACTTCGGGGAGTTCTTCACCGACCGCTTCTACCTCCGGTCGCTGGTGAACTCGATGATCCTGGGCGTGGTGACCGTGTTCTCCGCCTCGGTGCTGGGCATCACGGTGGCCTACCTGCTGGTGCGCTACGACTTCGCGGGCCGCAACCTCTTCAGCTATCTCACCATGATCCCGATCATCTCCCCGCCGCTCGTCGGCGTGCTGGGCTTCACCTTCATCCTGGGCCGCGCGGGCACGGTGAACGTGCTGCTGATGGACGTCTTCGACATGCTGAAGCCGGTCAACTTCCTCTACGGCCTCCACGGGGTGGCGCTGGTGGAGACGCTCCACCTCTTCCCGATGATCACGCTCAATGTAGTGGACGCGCTCGGCAAGGTGGATCCCTCGCTCGAGGAGGCGGCGGAGAGCGTGGGCGCGCGCGGATGGTCCAAGCTCTGGCGGGTCACCCTGCCGCTGACCACGCCCGGCTACGTGGCGGGGGCCCTGCTCGTCTTCATCTGGACCTTCTCCGACTTCGCCACCCCGCTCGTGCTGGGGGTGCAGGACCTGCTCGCCCCGCAGGCCTATCTCAACATCGTGCAGTTCGTGGATCGGCGCATCTTCCGCATGGGCATCGTGATCTCGGCCCTGATGGTGGTGCTCGCGATCCTCTTCCTGCTCGCGGCGCGGCACTACGTGGCGATCAAGGACTACTCCTCGCTGTCCTACTCGCGGATCGAGCGGCGGCGGCTCTCGCCGGCCCGGCAGGGGCTGGTCATCGCGTTCCTGAGCTTCCTGCTGCTGCTGTCCTTCATCCCCTATATCGGGGTGACGCTGGCCTCGGTGGGGAAGGGCTGGGCGCTGACCCCGCTGCCGGTGGCCTACACGCTGCAGTACTACGAGCGGGTGATCGTGGAGACGCCGAAGTACATCGTGAACAGCTTCCTCTACTCCGGGCTGGCGGTGGCGATCTGCATCGGGGTGGGCGTGCCCATCGCGTGGCTGCTCGCGCGCTCCACCGTGCCGGGGCGCGGGGCGCTGGACGCCATCAACACCCTGATCCTGGCCGTGCCCGGCACCGCGATCGGCATCGCGTACATCCGCGCATTTCACTTCGACCTGCCGGGCTTCGACCGCGGGCTGACCTCGTTCTGGATCATCATGCCGCTGGTGCTCGCGGTGCGGCGGCTGCCCTACACGGTGCGCGGGTCGTTCGCCTCGCTGCTCCTCGTGCATCGCTCGCTGGAGGAGGCGGCCTCGAGCGTGGGTGCCTCGGGGGCGCGCACCTTCAAGGACGTGACGCTGCCCATGATCTGGAAGGGGGTGCTGGTGGGAGGGCTCTTCTCGTTCATGACCTCGCTGCAGGAGGCCTCCGCGGTGCTGTTCCTGGCCCTGGGCGGCTGGGAATCCATCACCAACGGCATCTTCGCCTTCTACATCGCGGGCAGCGCCAACGAGGCCGCCGCCCTCGGCGTCATCCTGATCATCGTCGCCGCCGTCAGCGTCGCCATCATCAACCGCATGGCCGGCACCCGCATGGGCGGCGTCTTCGGTTAACCGGGACGGGGTCAGGTCTCGCATTCCTACATTTCCACGCGCGCAGCCATCTGCACGCGGGCGAGAAATGTAGGAATGCAAGACCTGACCCCGCTCTGCTTGTTCTCTGCCGACACGCAGACGCTTCAATATTACGCAACGCAATCAGCTAGTTGCGTGTTCTTGTCAGGTCTGGGGGGCTGTGATAGTGTTCCTGTTCACATGGCTCCGGAAGAGCGGGGGCCGTCGCGGAGTCAGACCGCTCAGCTCGTCAATCTGGGCACGCTGCTGTTCGCATGCGTGGCGGTGGGGCTCGCGGTGGGCTACTTCGCGGATCGCTGGATCGGGACGAGCCCGTGGCTCTTGCTGATCGGCCTCGCAGTGGGCATCGGAGCGGCCGGCGTGAACTTTTACAGGACCATCAAGACACTGAACGAGTCGAACCGCGATGACTGCTGATCTGGCCGCGCGCGTCACCTGGACGGGGGCCGTCGCCGTGGCCGCCATGACCGCGGGCGCCTGGTGGCTGGCGGGCGGGCCCGCGGCGGCCGGCGTGAGCGGCGGCGGCGGGATCGCCCTCGTCAACTTCCGCTGGCTGGCCCGCGACGTGGGCCGCGCCACCGCGCTGATCGCGGAGGGCTCCACCGGCGTCGGGCGCCTGAGCCGGATGGGCCTGCGCCAGGTCTTCACCTTCGGCGCCCTCGGCCTGCTGGTGGCCCAGGGCTGGGCGCATCCGGTGGCGGTGGTGATCGGCCTCGCGGCTCTGCCCCCGGTGCTGCTGGCCCAGGGCCTGCTCGACGCGCGGAGACACGCCTGACATGGAGCTGATCGAGCACCCGCCGATCCTGCACATCGCGGCCATCCCGGACCACGTCCTCTATACGTGGATCGCGATGGCCATCCTGGTCGTGGTGTCCTTCGTGGCCTCCCGCCGGGTGCAGCTCGTGCCGACGGGCAGCCAGAACTTCATGGAGATCGTCCTCGAGCAGTTCGTGAAGGAGCTCGACGAGACGATCGGACACGGCGGCCGGCGGTACCTGCCGCTGATCGCCACCCTCGGGCTCTTCATCCTGGTCTCGAACCTCATGGGGCTCGTGCCCGGGCTGGTCGCGCCCACCGCCAACCTCAACACCACCGCGGCGTGCGCCCTGATCGTATTCGTGACCTATCACGTGATCGGGGTCCGCAAGCAGGGCTTCATCCCGTACCTGAAGCACTTCGCGGGCCCGGTGCCGACGGTGCTGAAGCCGCTGATGTTCGTCATCGAGATCATCAGCCACTGCGCCCGGCCGCTGTCGCTCTCGCTCCGCCTCTTCGGCAACATGATGGCCGGCCACATCCTCCTTGCCATCTTCTTCTTCATGATGGGCTTCGACGGGATGCTCGGCTGGGCCCTCCGCGGGACGATGGCGGGGCTGGTGATCGGGGCCCCCGCCGCGCTGATCATGGTCGTGTTCGTCGTGGGCTTCCTGTTCCCCCTGAAGATCCTGGTCGCCTTCATCCAGACCTTCATCTTCTGCAAGCTGGCCATGCTGTACATCGCGGCGGCGGTCGAGGAAGCCGAGCATCACTAGGTCGCAGTCACCCTCAACAAGGAGGAGAGCCGTGCAACGCATT
>DATFUK010000677.1:0-4380 GCA_035260865.1 Candidatus Methylomirabilota bacterium
GATCGCACCCACGGTGTCCGCATCGGCGCTGAGCACGATCATCGGCTGGATGGCGAGCGGGTTGTAGGTGTTGCCGGCCGCGTCCTCGTAGGGCGCTCCGAGCAGCCCTTCGGTCGCACCGATGATCCCGCTCGTGAGAAACGCGGTGACGTTGAGCTTCTGCCAGACCGCCAGGTCGTCGCGAAGAACGATCGCGATCTTCGTATCGAACATCGTGCCCTTCCTTCCTTGGATGTATCCGAACGGACTCGGGCCCTTGGCGGGAGCGTTTAAGAGCTGGCGGGGAAGATTGGTCGGGGTGAGAGGATTTGAACCTCCGACTCCCTGCTCCCAAAGCAGGTGCGCTACCGGGCTGCGCCACACCCCGAACTTATCGGTGATCCTATCATTTTCCCGCCTTCACCGCGTCTTGCTGTAAGCAGGTGCTCATCTGAAACGCTCCGGGTTGACCAGAAACATTCGCTGGTTATCTGCCTTGCCCCCTGCGTCCGGGACGGGCGGAATAGCCTTGGGCATCCCGCACTGTCCTTCTGAAACCGTCAGCGTGGCGTCAGCGACCCAGGTCACGAAAACAATTGCGGCCTCAGATAAAGGCGCTCGACGACATCCAGGCGGCTCCGCTCGGGTGCGTGGAGCAGCACACGGGCCGTGCCATGCTCCCCGAGCCGGTGGGCTCAGGAGAGCGGCTCAGCCGTCGGGCGCCGCGCGCTCGGCGATCTCGTGAATTACCGGAACGCGCTCGAACCCGGCCCGCAGCTCCGGGTGCCGCAGGGATGTCCTCACGCGGTCGACGACGTCCTGCGCCGCCCGATAGGCCAGCCGCGCGCCGGCGGCGTCGCCCCGCGCCGCGAGGAGGCGGCCCCGCGCGGCGTGATTGAGCCACTGCTCGCGCGGCTCCCCGATCTCGAGGGCCAGGGCGAGGGCGCGGCGCAACGCGTCCTCGGCCTCGTCGAGCTTCCCCCGCCGGAGGGCGGCGTCGCCCTTGACGCGCCAGGCGCGGATCTCGTATTTGCGCGACCGCGTGGGCACCGCGATCTCCAGGGCCTGGTTCGCATGGCGCTCCGCCCGCGCGGCGTCGCCCCGGGCCAGCGCCAGCTCGCCGAGGTTGACCCAGCAGTGGGTCGAGTAGCGCCACGTCATCCAGCGCGACTCGGGCGGGTGCTGCACGATGTGCACGGCCTCGTCGAGGACGTCGGCGGCGAGGGCGAGATCCCCGCGGCTGAGGAAGCCATCGGCCTGGTCGACCAGGTTGAAGGCCACGCGCTCGAATCCGGTGGCGTGGCTGCTCCGGCGAGCGATCTCCAGCCCCCGCGTGCTGAACGCCAGCCCGGCGTCGAACGCGCCGCACTGCATGTACAGCATGCCCAGGGTATTGAGGAGGCGATTGATCTCGACCTCGTTGCCGAGCTTCTCGCTAAGCTGGAGGCCCTCCTCGAGGGCCTGGAGTCCGGCGTCGTAGTCGCCCAGACCCGTCCGCGCCACCCCCTGGGTGAACAGGCTTCGAGTCAGGACGGGCAGGAACTGCGGATGCTCGCGCCCGGCCTGGATGCCCTCGCTGCTGAGGGCGAGCGCCTCCTCGTATCGCCCGTGCCAGTTCCTGAGGAAGCCCAGAAAGCCCAGGGTGCCGTGATACGCGACGTCGCGCGTTGACCGGGCGATGGCGCGTCCGCGCTGGAGCTCCGCTTCGGCGCGCTCGTGCTCCCCCGTGAGGGCGTGCACCATGCCGGTCACGAGCAGGCCGCCGGAGAGCCCGGCCTCGGCCCCCGCCGTCGCCCCCAGGTCTACGGCCCGGCCGGCGCGCTCGAGCCCTCCGGGGAAATCCTCCATCCATACCGTCGCCCATGCGCCCTGGACGAGGGCTTCCGCCTCGACCGCGCGATTGCCCGCCTCGCGCGCCAGGCTCAGGAGATCGTCCGCCGCGCGCTGCGCCTCCGCATAGTCGCCCACCGAGTACAGAAGGTTCGCCCGGGTGCGACGGATAGCCAGCTGCTCACCGACTGGAATCTGAGCCCCGAGCTGGTCGGCCGCCGCTTGCGCCTGCCCGTAGAGCGCGAGCGCGTCTCGCAGCGCGTGGGCCTTGATCGCTTCCTTGCCGGCGGCGAGGAGCTGGGCCACCGCCTTGTCCCAGATCTCGGCTCTCGAGAAGTGATGGGCAAGGATCGCGTGATGCTCGGCGATCCGATCGGCGTGCAGCTCCTCGATGGCGCGACCGATGCGGTGGTGCAGCTCCTTCCGGCGCTCCCGCAGCAGCGAGTGGTACGCCACGTCCTGGGTCAAGGCGTGCCGGAACGCGTAGGCCGGCTCGGGCACGCGCTGCGTCTCGCGGATCAGCTCGATGGCCTTGAGGTCGCGCAGGGCCCCGTCGAGTGGCTCTCCCGTGGCCGCGAGCCGGTCGAGCAAGCCGCGCGGGAACTCCCGGCCGATGACCGACGCGAGCTGGAGGGTGCGCTTGGGCACCTCCTCCAGCCGGTCGATGCGGGCCATGATCACGTCCTGGATCGTGCTCGGGACGACGACGGTATCGAGGCGAGCCGCCATCACGTAGCCGTCTGCCGTCGCGCGAATCGCGCCAGACTCCCGGAGCGATCTGACGACCTCTTCGACGTAGAACGGATTCCCCTCGCCCGCGCGAGCCAGGAGCTCGACGATCTCCGCGGGCAGCCGGGGCGTGGCCAGCACTCCCTCGGCGATCCGCGCGGCATCCTGAGCGGAGAGGGCCGCCGGCGCGATCCGCACGTGATACGTCCGCTCGCCGAACGGATGGCGGTACCCCGTCCGGTAGGTGAAGACGAGGAGCACGGGCAGGGCGGCCACCGCGTCCGCCAGGGCGACGAGCAGCTCCTCGGAGGCGTTGTCGATCCAGTGCAGGTCCTCGATGACGATGACCTGGGGACGAAGTCGCGCGCCGCCGCCGATGAGCCGGGCGACCGCCTCCACGATCTCCCCCCGGCGGAGCTGGGGATTCATCCTCGACACGGCGGGATCGCCCGGGTCCACGCCGAGGAGCGACCGGAGATACGGAATGGTCGGCCGGAGCTCCTCGCCCAGGCACGAGACCGCGGCCTCGATCCGGTCGATGATCGCGGCGTCCAGATCCGACTCGCCGATCTCGAAGTGCCGCCTGAGGAGATCGATCAATGGATGGAACGGGATGGCGTGTCCGAAGGACAGGCAGCGTCCCTCGAGCCACGTGGCCCGGTCACCCACGCGCTGGTGGAACTCGTGGAGCAGACGGGACTTCCCGATCCCGGCCTCGCCGACGACGTAGACGGTGTGCGCCTGGCCCGCTGCCGAGCGCGCGAAGGCATCCTGCAGGAGGTCGAGCTCGCGCTCCCGCCCGACGAGCGGGGTCAGGCCCCGGTCCGTGTCGAGCTCGAACCGCGTGCGCGCCAGGTGAGCCGACACCACGTCCCAGGCGGGCATCGCCTCGGCCTTGCCCTTGAGCGCGAGCGCGCCGAGGGATTCCATCTCGAAGTAGCCCGCGACGAGGCGATGCGTCGCCTCCGAGGCCACCACGTGGCCGGGGCCGGCCGCCTGCTGCATCCGGGCCGCGACGTTGGTCGTGTCGCCCACCGCGGTGTAGTCCATGCGCAGGTCGTCGCCGATGCTGCCGACGACGACGAGGCCCGTGTTGAGGCCCTGGCGGACGCGAAACGTGATCCCGTGAGTCGCCCGGAGCTCGTCCTGATAGGCATCGAGCGCCTGCCGGATGCCGAGCGCCGCGTGCACGGCCCGCCGGGCGTGGTCCTCGTGCGCCACCGGAGCGCCGAACAGCGCCATGATCCCGTCACCCAGGAACTGGTTGACCGTCCCCTCGTAGCGATGCACCTCGGCGAGCATCAACTCGAACGCTCGCCTCATGAATCCGTGGATGTCCTCGGGATCGAGCCGCTCCGAGATGGCGGTGAAGCCGGACACGTCAACGAAGAGGACGGTCACCTGCTTCCGCTCGCCTTCGAGGCTGGCCTTGGAAGTCAGGATCTTCTCGGCGAGGTGGCGGGGCGTGTAGGCGTCGGGTGAGGCGAACTTCGGTGGTGCCTCGCGCGGTGGCGCGCGCAGCGCAGCACCACATCCACCGCAGAACTGGTCGGTCGGGTCGTTGGCGAACCCGCACGCGGCGCACGCTACCGCCAGCGGGCCCCCGCACTTGGTGCAGAAACGCCGACCTTCGCGGTTCTCGGTCTGACAGGCCGAACATTGCATGGCGGGATCATATCCTCATGAGCGAAGCCGCCGCAGGACTTCCGACCCGGAGGGGTCGCGGTGCCGCTCAACCCGCCCAGCGCTGGAGTAGCTCGCGCGCCTGGGCCATCGCGCGGCCGCGGTGGCTCACCGCGTGCTTGGCCGCCGCCGGGATCTCCGCGAAGGTGGCCTCGAGCG
>DATFUK010000678.1:0-5128 GCA_035260865.1 Candidatus Methylomirabilota bacterium
GCGCTACTGCAACTTCGTGGCCGACAAGCTCGACCTCCGCCGCGACATCGAGTTCAGCTGCCGGATCAAGGCGGCGGTGTACGACGAGGCCGCGAACGAGTGGGAGATCGAGACCGAGGACGGCCGGCGGGCGCGGGCGCGGTTCCTGATCACCGCGATCGGGCCGCTGTCGGCGCCGACCATGCCGACCATCCCGGGCGTGGAGAGCTTCCGCGGCGAGGCCTACCACACCGGCCGGTGGCCACACGAGCCGGTCGGCTTCGCGAACAAGCGGGTGGGCGTGATCGGCACCGGGGCCACCGCGGTGCAGGCCATCACCGAGATCGCCAAGACGGTCGGCCACCTGACCGTGTTCCAGCGCACGCCGAACTGGTGCGCGCCGCTGCACAACCGCCCGATCGACGCGGCCACCCAGGCCCGCATCAAGGCGACGTATCCCGAGACCTTCGCGCTCTGCCGCGAGTCCTTCGGCTGCTTCATCCACCAGGCCGACCCGCGCAACGCGCTCGAGGTGAGCCCGGAGGAGCGCGAGGCGTTCTTCGAGAAGCTCTACGGCGAGCCCGGCTTCGGGATCTGGATGGGCAACTTCCGCGACGTGCTCATCGACCGGGAGGCCAACGCCACCATCACCGAGTTCATGCGCGGGAAGATCCGCGCCCGCGTGAAGGACCCAAAGGTCGCGGAGAAGCTGATCCCGACCAACCACGGCTTCGGCACGCGGCGGGTGCCGCTCGAGAGCGGCTACTACGAGGTCTACAACCAGCCGAACGTGCGCCTGGTGGACATTCGCGAGACGCCGATCGAGCGGATCACGCCCGCGGGCATCAAGACGAGCAACGCCGAGTACCCGCTCGACATGATCATCTACGCGACCGGCTTCGACGCGATCACCGGGGCGTTCGACCGCATCGACGTGCGCGGAGCGGGCGGCCGGCGGCTGCGGGAGGCGTGGACGGACGGGCCGCGGACCTATCTCGGCCTGCAGATCGTGGGCTTTCCCAACCTGTTCACGCTGGTCGGGCCGCACAACGCGGCCACGTTCTGCAACATCCCGCGCTGCATCGAGCAGAACGTGGACTGGGTGACCGCGCTCATCGCCCACATGCGCGAGCGGGGCCGCACCCGGGTGGAGGCCACCGCGGAGGCCGAGCGCGACTGGACCCAGCACGTGCACGACAGCGGGCGCCGCATGCTGTTCACCCAGGTGGACTCCTGGATGATGGGCATCAACTCCAACGTGGCCGGCAAGCAGAAGCGCACCTTCATCGTCTACGCGGGCGGCGCCCCGAAGTACCGGGAGAAGTGCGACGAGGTCGCCGCCCGCGGCTACGAGGGGTTCAGCTTCCGGTAGCGCGGGCGGCGCCCGCCGTCGTCAGCGGGTCACTTTCGGCAGGTTCTTCACCGCCAGCTCCCCGATCTTCTTGCCCATCGCGGAGCCCACCTCCGTCGAGGTCCGGTAGTGCACGCCATCGTAGATGCGCGCCTGCGCGACTTCCTTCGTGAAGTCGCCGACGCTCGTCCACGTGCGGACGGCGCCTCCGGCGGTGGAGCTGGCCGAGCTGAGCGTGGGCGTGGGGCCGGAGCCGAGCTCGGCCTCGAGCACGGCGCCCAGGGCTCCGGCCACGATGCAGTGGGCGCACGGATACTCGGGATGCATCGGGGTCTCGATGAACGGCGTCCAGCCCGGGTCCCGGTCGGTCGCGTTGTTGCCGTCGAGATCGCCGTTGCGGATCGCGGTGACCGGGCGCCAGAGATTGTACGTGTACTTGGCGTCGAACACCGCGATGAGCCCGTCGTCCATGGCCATCGCCGCCACCGCGAGGAGTCGCGCATTGTCGGTGACGTCGCGGCCGGCGGTGGCGGCGACCGAGCGGGCGACCGGCCAGTAGACGGCCGGGGCCGTCGCTTCCCAGAACTTCGCGATCGCGGTCTGCTCCGCCGTGCGCTGGGTGCTGTTCCGCGAGCCGACGGCCTTGATCTCGTTGTAGTCCCGCGCCCAGGTGTCGCTGGTCAAGCTGGGCGGTGGGCCCGGGCGGAGCTGGTCGCCGCGGGTCATGATCCAGGGCCGGCGCTTGCCCCAGTGCGGGACCGCCGGCCCCATCGTGGGGACGTAGACGCCGGCCGCGGCGTGAGGCCGATAGATATCGGGGGCCATCGCTCCGTCGTCCGCGCACAAGGCCACGATGGCGTTCGCCGCCTGCTCGCCCACCGCGACTCCGGCCGCCTTCGTGGGCCCATCGGGCACCCGGCTCAGCATGGCCTGGTAGTCGGCCTCGATGGCCGCCTGCTGGGCCGGCAGGAGCTTCAGCAGCGCCGTCCGCGTCGCGGAGGCGACGGCGGCCTCCACCGAGGCGCCTGGCGCGGCGGTCATCTTCGCGCGGTACGCCGGGTAGCGCCCGGTGATCGCGTTGACCGACTCGAAGACCGCGACCTGGACGATGGCCATCATCCTCACCGTGATCGGCGTGGAGGGGAAGCGTGACACGACGTCGGCCGCCCGGGCATTCGCATCGGTGACGACGTCCGCATGCGCGCCGGGGGCGCCGGCGAGGATCACCACGGCCAGGACCCCGATACCTGCGCTGATCAGCCCGCGTATGGTTTTCATGGCGTCTGCTCCTTTCGAGCGCCTCTGTGGAGGCCCGATCTCTGACGCCGACACCATGGCAGGCCACCGGGGCGGCGCCAAGACCAGAAAATGGACTTGCCCGGCCGGTGGTCGGGCGCCTACAGTCGGACCACCATGAAAGGCTATGGCCAGTTCTGCCCGATCGCGATGGCGTGCGAGACGTTCGCGGAGCGCTGGACGCCCCTGATCCTGCGAGAGCTGCTGGCCGGGTCGCGGAGGTTCAACGAGATCCGGCAGGGCCTGCCCCTGATCTCGCGGACGCTGCTCGGTCAGCGGCTGCGTGAGCTCGAGACGGCGGGCGTGGTCCAGAGCCAGCCGGTCGCCCGCGGCCGAGGGCGCGAGTACCGGCCGACGCCCGCGGCCGAGGAGTTCCGTGCCGTCCTGGAACGTCTCGGGGAATGGGGTCAACGGTGGGCCACCGCCCAGTTCGACCCCGAGAACCTGGACCTGATGCTGCTGATGTGGAACGTGCGGCGGCGTATCGCCTTCCCGCGGCTGCCTGGCCGCCGAATAGTCGTCCGCTTCGACTTTCGCGCGTTCCCGCCCCGCTGCCGGGGCTTCCGGACCTGCTGGCTCCTCCTCGAGCGCAGCGGATCGGACGTCTGCTTGAAGGATCCCGGATTCGACGTCGACATCGTGGTCTCTGCCGATGCGCGGGCCATGGCCCGGGTGTGGACGGGGGCCGTCACCTTCGCGCAGGCGGTACGGGAGGGCGGCCTGCGGCTGGAGGGTGCCCGCGACCTCGTTCGCGCGTTTCCGACCTGGCTCCTCCTGAGCCACTTCGCCCACGTGGAGCGACCCGCGGCTCAGCGCAGACGGCCGAGCGCGGACGCGGCCGCCGCGACCGCGGCAACGACGCACTGAGAACGGAGGGGCGCGTGGCGGGCGAGCTGGACTACGACGTGGTGGTGGTCGGGGCGGGCAACGCGGCGCTGGCCGCGGCGGTGTCGGCGCGCGAGCACGGCGCCGGGCGGGTGGTGGCGCTCGAGAAGGCGCCGCGCGAGCTGCGCGGCGGCAACACCCACTACAGCGGCGGGCTCTTCCGCTTTGCCTACGACCGCCCCGAGGACCTGCTGCCGCTGGTGCCCGACACGCGCGCCGAGGTGCCCGATTTCCCGGCCGGCGTCGAGCCCTATCCGGCGAAGCGGTTCCGCGCCGACCTCGATCGCGTCACCGAGGGGCGAAGCGATCCGGAGCTCTCCGAGCTCCTGATCGGCCGCTCGTTCGACACGGTGCGCTGGATGGTGCAGCAGGGGATCGTGATGGAGCCGGCGCTCTCGCTGAGCGGCGTGCGGGTCGGGAACACGATCAAGTGGTCGCCCGGCGCGATCATCCGGGCGCGCCACGAGGGCGTCGGCCTCTCGTCCATGTGGTTCAAGGCCGCGCAGGCCCGCGAGGTCGAGATCCGCTACGACACCAGCGCGATCCGCCTCCTCCAGGACTCCCGCGGCCGGGTGACCGGCGTGGCGGTGCGCGACGCGGACGGGTTCCGCGAGATCAGCGCTCGCGCGGTTGTGCTCGGCTGCGGCGGCTTCGAGGCGAACCCGGAGTGGCGGGCGCGCTACCTCGGGCGCCCGTGGGACCACGCCAAGGTGCGCGGCACGCGCTACAACACCGGCGACGGGCTGCGCATGGCGATCGAGATCGGCGCGCTGCCGTGCGGGCAGTGGACGGGCTGTCACTCGACCCCGATCGACGCCGAGGCCCCGCCCCACGGCGACCGCGCGCTGACCGACAAGACCAATCGCCTGTCCTACCCGTTCGGCGTGCTCGTGGACGCGAACGGCCGGCGCTTCTTCGACGAGGGCGAGGACTTCCAGTTCTACACGTACGCCAAGCTGGGCGGGATCATCCTCAACCAGACCCGCGGCGTCGCCTACCAGATCTTCGACGACAAGGTCTCGGGGCTGCTGGAGGGGCGCTACAAGACCGGGCGCCCGGCCGTCGCCGACTCGCTCGCCGCGCTGGTCGCGCAGCTCCCGGTGGACCAGGCCCGCTGCCTCGAAACCCTGGAGGCGTACAATGCCGCGGTCGGGCCGGGCGTCTTCGATCCCACCGTCCGCGACGGGCTCGGCACCAAGGGGCTGGCGCTGCCGAAATCGAACTGGGCGCAGCGGCTGGACACGCCGCCCTTCACCGCGTGGCCGGTCACCGGCGGGATCACCTTCACCTTCGGCGGCGTGCGGGTGAACGAGCACGCGCAGGTGCAGAGCACGAGCTGGGCGTCGATCCTCGGGCTCTTCGCGTGCGGCGAGATGGTCGGCGGGCTCTTCCACACCAACTACCCGGGCGGGACGGGCCTGATGTCGGGCGCCGTGTTCGGGCGCCTGGCCGGCGCGTCCGCCGCGGGAGCCTGAGCCTCAGGCTCGCTCCGCCGCGCCGCTCAGCCATCCCCACAGGCGGGCGGGCGTGATCGGGAGGTCGTCCGGCTCGATCCCGAGCGGTGCCAGCGCATCCGCCACCGCATTGGCGAGGACGGCCGCGGGGCCGAGCGTGCCG
>DATFUK010000679.1:0-4702 GCA_035260865.1 Candidatus Methylomirabilota bacterium
TAGGGACGCCCCAGCTCGACCTCGGCCACGCTGTGCCGCCGCGGCGCCTCCGCGCCGAGGTCCTCGACGGGCACGAACTCGTAGAAGATGCCGTAGTCGAGCATGAGGGTGAGGCCGCCGGTGGACTCGGTCTGCACGCCCACGAACCCCTCGGAAGCCGGATACACCTCGACCCGCGGGAGCCGGCGGCCGAGCCACTCCTCGAACACGTCGGCGTACGGCGCGAAGGCGACGCCACCGTGGATCAGCACGCCCAGATGCGGCCAGAGCTGTCCAAGGTTCCGGAGCCGCCGGGCCCCCGCCGTCTCCGCGTGGCGCGCGATGCGCTCGAACAGGATGACGAGCCAGGACGGCATGCCCGAGAGCAGGCGGATGTCCTGGGTCGCCGCGAGCGCCGTGATGGCATCGAGGCGCTCTTCCCACTGCGGGATCGCGGCGCATCCCGGACCCGGGGAATAGCGGCCCCGGAAGGCCCACGGCAGCCGGCCCGCCACCAGACCGGAGAGATCGCCCACCTGGGTCCCCTCGCCGAGGGGGCGGACCGACGTGCTGCCGCCCAGGAACAGCATCGGCCCGCCCATCAGGGTCTGTCCTCCGCCCGCCACGGCGGCGCCGCGGAGCAGCGCGTCCCACCCACCCTTCTTGTGCGCCGCGAACGCCTCCGGCGTCACCGGGATCACCTTGTCCCCCGCGGTCGTGCCCGAGGTCTTCACCCAGTCCCGGCACCGGCCCGGCCACGCCACGGACTCCTCGCCGGCCGCCGCGCGCTCGAGCCATGGCCGGAGCTGCCCGTAGTCACGGACCGGCACCCGCTCCTGGTACTCGGCGACCGAGCGGATGCCCCGGAAGCCGTGCGCGAGCCCGAACTCGGTGTCCCGCGCGGTCGCGATCAGCCGCCGCAGCGCCCGCTCCTGAGCGCCGGCCGGGTCGCGCCAGACCTGCTCGAGCTGCCGCCGACGGCGGCTCCCACACCAGTCCAGCGCCGCGCCCGCGGCCCGGCCGATCACCGCACCCCTCCGAGCTGGGGCACCCCGACGTCCCGCCGGCTCTTCGTCCCGTCGAGCCAGTCGGCCAGCACCTCGGCGAACGCTTCCGGCCGCTCCAGCATCGGGGTGTGCCCGCACTTCGAGAGCTGCCAGAGATGCGCGTCCGGGATCAGGGCCCGGAAGCGCTCCGCCACCTCGGGCGGCGTGATCCGATCTTCGAGACCCCAGATCAGGAGCGTCGGGACCCGGATCCCGCCGAGCCGCTCCTCGAGGTTGTCGCGGCGCGCGTCCCGCGCCAGGCGCAGGATCCGCAGCGCGGAAGCCGGGGTCGTGACCAGCCGGTGCACGTCCTCGACCCAGCCGTCGGTCACCAGCGCGGGGTCGAAGAACACCTCCTCCATCTTGCGACGCACCCACGCGCGATCCGGACGATGCGGGACCCCGCTCGTGAAGCCCCGCTCGAAGAGGCCGGACGATCCGGTGAGCACCAGCCCCGACACGCGCTCGCCGTACTCCAGCGCCAACCGCAGGGCCACGTGCCCACCGAGCGAGTTCCCTCCCAGCACCGCGCGCGGGATGTCGAGCGCGTCCAGGAAGCGGAGCACGTACCGTCCGAGCGCGCCCACCGACCCCTCGCGCAGCTCGGGATGAAAGACGGGCAGCGTCGGCGCGATGAGCCGGTAGCCGTCGCCCACCGCGTCCAGCACCACGTCCCAGTGGTGCATCTGCCCCATGAGCCCGTGCAGCAGCACCACCGGCTCTCCCGCGCCTCGCTCCAGCCAGCGGAACTCCGGATCCTCATGCATGTCCACGGTGACCTCCTTGTCGAAGGCTGACGGTCGAGGGTCAGCATGCACGCGCGGGATTGATCGCATACCATTGCCCACGTGAAGTTTCTGTAACGCGGAGGCGGGAAACCGCCCCGGGAGGGGTCTAGACGGCCGGCTGGATCGGCAGCGTGAAGCGGACGGTGGTGCCCTGCTGCTCCTGGCTCTCGATGCGCAGCTCGCCCCCGTGGGCCAGGACCAGGTGCTTGACGATCGCCAGCCCCAGGCCGGTGCCGCCCAGCTCGCGCGAGCGCGCCTTGTCCACGCGGTAGAAGCGCTCGGTGATCCGCGGCAGGTCGGCGGCCGGGATCCCGATGCCGGTGTCGGCCACCGCGATCTCCACGGTGCCGTCCCCGCCGCGCGTGATCACCGTGACCGTCCCGCCCTCGGGCGTGTACTTCACCGCGTTGTCCACCAGGTTGATGAGGACCTGCACGAGGCGGTCGCGATCCGCGGCCACCGCGGGCACCTCGGCCGGCGTGTTCGCGGTCACCGTCACGCCAGAGCGGGCCGCGCGCGGGCCGATGATCGCCACCACCGAAGCCACCAGCTCGTCGAGAAGCACCGACTCCTTCCGGAGCGTGACCTTGCCGAGCTCGATGTTGGACAGGTCGGTGAGGTCGTTCAGCAGGCGGCCGAGCCGCTCGCTGTGGCGCAGCACGATCTCGAGGAAGCGCCGGGCGTTCTCCGGTTCCTCGAGCGCCCCGGAGAGCAGGGTCTCGAGATACCCCTGGATGGCGGTCAGGGGCGTGCGCAGCTCGTGGCTCACGTTCGCCACGAACTCGGTGCGGACCCGCTCCAGCTGGCGCAGCGCGGTCACGTCGTGGAGCACCATGACCACGCCCGCCTCGACGCCGACCGGGGCGAGCCCGACCGCGTTGACTCCGAGGATGCGCTGGGCCGGGCTCGACATCGCGATCTCCTGCCGGAGGGCCAGGCCCGCGCCGCCCGCGTGCACCGCGCGGAAGACCTCGTGCAGGTCGGCGTTGCGGATGACCTCGAGAAACGGCTTGCCCTCGCCCCGGGAGCTCCCCAGGCCGAACATCGTCCGGGCCTGCTCGTTCATGAGCAGGATGTGCTCGTGGCCGTCCACCGCGATCACGCCCTCGACCATCGCGTCGAGCATGGCGGTGATCTTGGCCTGCTCCTGCTCGAGATCCTGGATCTTCTCGCGCAGCCGCCCCGCCATCACGTTGAGCGACCGCCCGAGGGTGCCGATCTCGTCCGTCGAGCGGGTGGGCGCCCGGACCAGGAAGCTGCCCTCGCTCATCTGGCGGGCGATCGACTGCATCTCGACCACCGGCTGCGTCACCCGTCCCGCCACGAAGATGCCGATCCCCAGCGCGACCACCAGGGCCACCGCGCCGCCCGCGAGCATGACCTGGTGGAGCGTCGCGTACGAGGCGGTCACCGCGGAGAGGGGCAGCGCGAGGCGGAGGACCCCGAGCGTGCGCGTCTCGTCCCGCACCGGCACCGCCACGTAGAGCAACGGCGCGTCGATGGTCGTGCTGCGCCGCAGGGCGCGCCCGGTGTGTCCCTCCAGCGCCGCGCGAACCTCGGGCCGCCCGGCGTGGTTCTCGAGCCCCGCGAGATCGGCGACCCCACGCTCCGACTCCGCGATGACGCGGCCGTCCGGCGCGATGAGGGTGACCCGCGCCCCGGTCGCCCGCGCGACCCGGAGGGCCAGATCTTGAGGGGCGGTGGCGGGCGCACCGCCGCGGAGGAGGTTCCGGGCCTCGTCGTGGACCACCGCGGCCACCGAACCGAGGCGCGTCTCGAGCGACTCGACCGCGAAGTTCTCCAGCGCCCGGTTCAGGTAGAGGCCGGCGGCGAGGCTCGTCACCGCCACGAAGCCCACCAGGGTCAGCGTGAGCTTGAGCGCGATGCTGCGCCGGACGACGCGAAACAGGACCCGCATCAGGCGTCGCCCTCGAGGCGGTAGCCCACGCCGGTCACCGTGCCGATCCGCTGGCCCTCCGGGCCGAGCTTCTGCCGCAGCCGCCGGACGTGCACGTCCACCGTGCGCGACTCGATCTCCTCGGCCGCGCTGTAGCCCCACACGTGATCGAGCAGGTACTCGCGAGAGAGGACGCGTCCCCGCGCCTCCACGAGGGCCCGCAGCAGGTCGAACTCGCGGCGGGTGAGCGAGACCGGCGCGTCGTTCACGGTGACGAGGTGGGCGGCCGGGTCGATGCTGAGACGGCCGACCGTGAGCGGTATCGAGCCCGGCGCCGGCCGCGTGCGGCGGAGCACCGCCCGGATGCGCGCCACCAGCTCCCGGGGCGAGAACGGCTTGACCACGTAGTCGTCGGCGCCCATCTCGAGGCCGAGCACGCGATCGACCTCGTCGCCGCGCGCGGTCAGCATGACGATGGGGATACCCTGCGTGACCGGGTTCTGGCGCAAGCGGCGACAGACCTCGAGGCCGTCCATCTCGGGGAGCATGAGATCGAGCAGGACCAGATCGGGCGCGGAGACCTGGGCCTGCCGCAGGGCGTCCGCCCCGCTCCCGGCCTTGGCGACCTGGTAGCCGTCGCGCTCGAGGTGGAACACGAGCAGGTCCCGGATGTCGGGCTCGTCCTCGACGATCAGAACGCGCTGAGCCATGGCCACGCGCCCATGATTTCATATCCGCTCGGCTCGCCGGCGGCTGCGCCTCGCCCTACCACGGCCGCGTCTCCCCGAGCTTCAGGATCCAGGCGCGCGAGGGGTCGATGCCGCGGCGCCCGATGTCGGCGATCACGCGCGCCGGCGGCTCGTCGAGCGGCTCGTCGGCCAGGTCGAACGTGCCCCAGTGCATGGCGACCATCGTGCGCGCGTCGAGGTCCACGAAGGCCTGCACCGCCTGCTCGGGCGTGGTGTGCACCCGCTTCATGATCTCCGGCGGGA
>DATFUK010000680.1:0-2928 GCA_035260865.1 Candidatus Methylomirabilota bacterium
GCCGGTTCCTGATCTACCGCAACCGCGTCGAGACGGAGACCGACCTCCTGGTCGGCAAGCGCGAGGACCTCCTTCGGCGCGTGAATGGCGGCTGGCGTATCGCCCGACGCAAGATCATCCTCGACCAGAGCGTGCTGCTGGCCAAGAACCTGACCTTCTTCTTCTAGGGCTTCCGCCCTACGGCCGCTTCAGCTTGAGATCCTCCAGGGGTCCGGAGTACGCGAAGCTCCGGATCAGATTGATGCCCGGCTCTTCGACGCGCGGGCCCACGCCCCAGATGAACGCCAGCTCGTAGATCGGAACGTGGGTGACCCGGTCGCGGAGGATCTGCTGGATCTGGTGAACGAGCGCCTCGCGCTTCTTCACGTCGGTCTCGCGCGCCTGGCGCTGGAAAAGATCCTCGACGTCCGGCATGACCCCCGCGGTGTAGATGCCGTTCTTGCTGACGTAGGCGTCGAGTCGGGTGGCCGCGTTGCCGCCCGCTCCGGTGATGCCGACGATCACATTCTTCAGCTTGCGCTCGCGCCACGCCATGGTCATGGCCGCGCGCTCCATGGTCCGGAGCCTCGTCCGGATCCCGACGGCGCCCAGATACTGAGCCAGGGCCTCCCCCATCGAGAAGTAGGGAGGCCACGGGTAGAGCTCCCCCGCGTCGAAGCCGTTCGGATAGCCCGCCTCCGCGAGGAGGCGCCTGGCCTTCCCGGGATCGAAGGGATCCGGCTCGAAGAAGCGTGAGAACTCGAGCGCGCCCGGGATGAGCGAGCCCGTCGGCTTCGAGAAGCCCAGGGTCTCCGCCTGATTGAGGGCCTGGCGGTCGATGGCGTGGCTGGCCGCCTGGCGCACGCGCCGATCGTGCCAGGGCGACTTCGGGTCCCACTGGTCGGGCAGGTCGAGCCAGAAGGTCCCCTGAGACTCCCGGGGGGCGACGAGCTTGAACCCCGGCGTGCGCTGGACGTCCTCGGCCACCGGCCCGGTGAGCAGGTAGGCGATATCCACCTCACCCTTCTTCAGGGCGGCGGCGCGCGTGGTCTCCTCGGGCAGGCTGCGGTAGACCAGCCGCTTGAGGTTCGGGACCTTTCGCCAGTATCCCTCGTAGGCCTCCATCACCAGCTCGACGCCCGGATCGAAGCTCACGAAGCGGTACGGTCCCGCGCCAATCGGGGCCCGCTTGAAGCCGTCCTCGCCGACCTTCTCGACATAGGCCTTGGGCACGATCCAACCGGCGCCGGTGGCCGACGTGCCATAGAACGTCATGAAGTCCGGCCATGGGTCCTTCAGGACGAAGCGGACACGACCCGGATCGACGATCTGCACCTCCCGCACCCGCTCCTTGAGCAGCTTTGCGCCCGCGCCCTTGTAACGGTCGAAGGAGAACTTGACGTCCGCCGCGGTGACCGGCTCGCCGTTGTGAAACTTGACGCCCTTGCGCAGGAGGAATTCGTAGGTGAGCCCATCCTTCGACTGGGTCCACGATTCGGCCAGGCTCGGGGTGTTGATGTTGCCCGGCATGGGCTTCACCAGGGCGTCGTGGAGGGCGTAGAGCACCATGAAGGGGGTGATGATTCCCTCCGTCTCCGCGGGGTCGAGCCAGCGTGAGGCCAGCGTGATGTGGACGCCCCACGTCATGGTCCCTTCCGGGGCGGCCGTCGCCGAGATCGCGAGCCCGGAGACCAGCGTGGCGGCGAGAAGCGCGAGGACACGGCGGGTGAATCGCCTCATGGAGCCCTCCATGGGAGCCTGGTCCGTTTTCGAGAAAGCCGACTTCCGAACCGTGATAGAAGTAACGCCGACGCGCGGGACCTGCTGCGCGGGAAGCTATCACACTCCAGGAGGCCACACCATGGATCTGGGGCTCGAAGGCAAGCGCGCGATCGTCACCGGCGGCAGCCTCGGCATCGGCAAGGCGATCGCCCGGGAGCTGGCCCGCGAAGGCGCCGACGTCGTCATCGTGGCGCGAACGAAGGACACGCTCGAGGCGGCGGCGCGCGAGCTGGCCGCCGAGACCGGACGCCGCGTCATCCCGCTGGCCGCCGACGTGACGAGCCGGGCCCAGGTGGACGCGATGGTGGCCCAGGCCGCCGCGCAGCTCGGCGGGCTGCACATCCTCGTCAACAGCGGCTCCGCGCCGGGCGGCTCCGCCACCGCCACCGGTCCCATCGAGACCATCGTGGACGAGGACCTGCTGCAGGACTTCAACGTGAAGTACGTGGGCGCCCTCCGCTGCGCCCGCGCCGCGATCCCGTATCTCAAGGAGCAGGGCTGGGGCCGCATCATCAATATCAGCGGGACCAATGCCCGGAACGCGGGCAACCTGAGCGGCGGGGCGCGCAACACCTCGCTCGTGCACCTCAGCAAGACCCTGGCCGTGCAGCTCGGCCGCTTCGGCATCACCGTCAACTGCGTGCACCCCGGCATCACCCGCACCGAGCGCACGCCGCGCCTGCTCGCGGCCCGCGCCAAGGAGCTGGGCGTGGACGCGGCCGAGGTGGAGAAGGGTGACTTCGCGCCCGACTCTCCGCGCGGCAACGCGATCTGCCGCATGGTGGACGCGGCGGAGATCGCCTACGTCACCGCGTTCCTCGCCTCCGACAAGGCCTGGGCAATCTCGGGCGAGCTCATCGTGGCGACCGGCGGGGCCGGCCGGTCGGTGTACTACTGAGGCGGCCGCGATGATCACGCGCTTCTCGACGCTGTACGTCGGCCACATCGAGCTGGAGCGCTGTGGCCTGTCCGGCGTGCCCGCCGACGACCGCCGCTATCCCAACGAGCGCCTCGCCGAGGTGTTCGAGACCGCGACGGCCCTGGCCCGCGCCGCCGACACGCTGGGGTACGAGACCCTGTGGCTGGCCGAGCATCACTTCCAGCACGAGGGCTACGAGTGCATCCCGAGCATCCCGATGCTCGCGGTGGACCTGGCGCATCGCACCG
>DATFUK010000681.1:0-3709 GCA_035260865.1 Candidatus Methylomirabilota bacterium
CAGGCCGATGCGCGGGGCGGGCTCCCGTTTGGCCAGCTCGCCGAGCCACTTGAGCGCGACGTTGCCCCCGAGGGAGACGCCCACCAGGCCGATGCGCGGGGCGGGCTCCCGTTTGGCCACTTCGCCGAGCACCCACTCGAGGTCCGACGTCTCGCCCGAGTGATAGAGCTTCGGCAGCCGGTTGACCTCGCCGCTGCACGAGCGAAAGTGCATGACCGCGGCCCGCCAGCCGAGGGCCCCCGCGCCCCGCAGCAGGCCGCGCGCGTAGTGGGAGCGCGCCGAGCCCTCGAGGCCGTGGAGGATCAGGATCAGGGGGCCCTGCTCGGGCGCGCCGGCGAGCCAGTCCAGGTCGAGGAAGTCGCCGTCCGGCGTGTGCAGGCGCTCCCGGCGCAGCGGGGGCCGCCGCCAGTTGCGCAGCAGCGGCCCCCAGAGCGTCTGGAGATGCCGGCCCCGATACCAGAACGGCGGCCGGTAGGTGGAGTCTCGAGAACTGGTGGTCAGTGGCCTTCTTGGCCTTTCAGGAGCAAGCGGACGATCTCGGGCGCAATCGCGCGGGCGCGGGCGTCGAGGTCCGCTTCGCTGAGATTGGCGATGGGATGCGGCAGCGACAGGAAGCGATACTCCGGGACGCCCCAGGACTGGGCCATGGCGTGACCGGTGGCCTCGAACACATCGGTGACGATGGACGCGGCGGGGAGGCCGACCTTCTCGAACACGATTCCGTCGAGCACACTGCCCGACGAGCAGGACCCTCAGTCGCCGATGCCGGCGACGACGACGTCGACGGTGCGCTTGGCCTCCTCGATGATCTCCGCGTGCGCGGGCACGCCCGAGTTGTGCTTGCGCCACATCCGGGTCTCGGCCGCCCCGTATTCCTGCTTCAGGATCTCGCCGATCCGCTGCAGCAGCTTGTCCGAGTTGTACTTCGTGTTCTCCACCAGACCGATGCGCTTGCCCTTGAGCGAGTCCGGCCGCGCCACGTACGTCAGCGGCTGCCGCCGGGGCTCGACCGTGGGATCCAGGATCTCGAAGCCCGCCATCATGCTCTCCTCTCTTTGATCACCGTGGTCACCGCCTGCGACGTGGTGCGACTCGCCCAGCCCGGGATGTAGCACGAGAACGAGCCGGCGCGGCCGCCCGCCGCCACCACCAGGATATCGTCCGGGGTCAGCACGAGAGGCCGCGTCGCGGTCTCGTCCTCCGGCTTGATCGCGCCGGGCATCCGGCCGGTCCGCTTCAGATGGGCGATCGTGTTCGTGGTGTTCTCGAAGACGTACTTGCGGATGTCGGACTTGGACCAGCCGTCCGCCGCGATCGTCCGCATGTGCTCACCCGCCAGCACCACGCAGTAATTCGGCTGGCCCACCATGCCGGGGTAGCGCATGGTGTCGCACATGGTGCCGAGCACGCCCGCCGCGGTGGCCGAGAGCTGGTTGTAGAACTGGTGCGGTCCCAGCGCGGCCATCACGGTCACCGCGCTGTCCTCGGGTCGGCATCCCCGCTCCGCGTGCAGCGGCGTCCACGGGCTCTCCGCCTCGTTCTCCGCGATCACGTAGGTGTACTTGCCGGGATGGCCCACCGTGCCGCGGTCGAGGCGCCCCGGGATGGTGCCGATCACGTTGCGCATCACCAGGCGCACCGCGCGGCCGACGGTGGCGTTGGAGCGCCAGCCCGGCCCGAACAGGTTGTCGCCGCAGTTGAAGTCGAGCCGCCGCGCGATCGGGCCGTTGACGATCATCAGCACGCCCGCGCCGCCGGTGGAGGTGGCCGGCCCGTGGTAGCCCCAGCGCGGGTCCGCGATGCCCTCGACCGCGGCGAGCACCACCGGCATGTGCTCGGGGCGGCAGCCCGCCATCACCGTGTTGATCGCCACCTTCTCGGCGCTGATCGCCACCTGGCGGTTCGTGATGAAGGCGACCTGGGCGTCGGGCTCGAGCCCCACCGCGTCCAGCATCGCGCGCACCGCCGGCTCGGTGGGCGGCACGACGGGTAGCCCGTCGGTCCAGCCCCGGCTGTAGCAGAGCTCGAGCGCCTCGTGGAAGTCCTCGACGGCGTACCGCTGGGAGCTGATGCGCGTGGTCATGACCTCGATCCTCGGTCGTTGCGGTTCGCGGCGCGACCCTGGTCGTCCCCCTGGGAGTCCCCCCTGGGAGTCCGACGTCACCCTATGGCCAAGCCCGCGCGGTGTCAAGGGTTGACACCCCACGCCCACCCCTCGGAAGATGGCCGGGTGAGCGCCTCGGAGCGGCGACCCCACGTGGTCATCGTCGGCGGCGGATTCGGCGGGCTCTACGCCGCGCGCGCCCTCACCGGGAGCTGGGCGCGGGTCACGCTGCTCGATCGCCGCAACCACCACCTCTTCCAGCCCCTGCTCTACCAGGTCGCCACCGCCGCCCTCAATCCGTCCGACATCGCGACCCCGCTGCGCTCGATCCTGAGGCGCGCCGCCAACGTCACCGTACTGCTCGCCGAGGTCCGCTCGGTGGACCTGGCCGGCCGGCGGGTGATCCTGGACGAAGGCGAGCTGGCCTACGACGCGCTCGTGCTCGCCGCGGGCGCGGGCAACTCCTACTTCGGCCACGACGATTGGGAGGCGCTCGCCCCGAGCCTCAAGAGCCTGGAGGACGCGCTCGAGATCCGGCGTCGCGTGCTGCTCGCGTACGAGCACGCGGAGCGCGAGCGGGATGGGGCCGAGCAGCGCGCGCTCCTGACCTCGGTGGTCATCGGCGGCGGGCCGACCGGGGTCGAGCTCGCGGGCGCGCTCGCCGAGATCTCGCGCGAGACGATCGCGCGGGACTTCCGGCTCATCGATCCGACGAAGGCGCGGATCGTCCTCGTCGAGAGCGGGCCGCGGCTGCTCGCGAGCTTCCCCGCCCCGCTGGCCGCCCACGCGGCCGCCGCCCTCGCCCGCATCGGCGTGGAGGTGCGCACCGGCGCGACGGTGACGCGGGTCACCTCCGACGCGGTCTGGCTCGGCGGCGAGCAGATCCGCGCGCGGACCGTTCTGTGGGCGGCGGGTGTCGCCGCCTCGCCCCTCGCCCGCTCGCTCGGGGTGCCGCTCGATCGCGCCGGCCGCGTGTTCGTGGAGCCCGATCTCTCGCTCCCCGGCCATGGAATGGTGTTCGCCATCGGCGACATGTCGAGCGTCCACGGACCCGACGGGCACCCGCTCCCCGGCCTGGCCCCGGTGGCCATCCAGCAGGGCCAGGCCGTCGCCGCGAACGTGCGACGGCGTCTCGCCGGTCTGCCGACCCGCCCGTTCCGCTACCGCGACAAGGGCAGCATGGCGACCATCGGCCGCGCCGCCGCGGTTGCGGTGGTGGGCCGCCTCCAGCTCCACGGCCTGCCCGCGTGGCTCGCCTGGCTCTTCGTGCACATCATGTTCCTGATCGGCTTCCGCAATCGCTTCCTCGTCCTCTTCGAATGGGCCTGGGCCTACCTGAGCTGGCAACGCGGCGCCCGCCTCATCACGCACCCGTGGAGGCCTCGCGGCTGACCGACCGGGCGCGAGGGGCGGAGTGGGCCGGGGGGCCTCCGCGAAACCGGTTGAGTCGTGGCCGACCGTGGCCCACCCCGTTGTATGCTCGGAAACGTGAGACTGCCCCGTTGACGACCGCCAGCCGGCCGCCGCTGGTTGCGTATTTCTCCATGGAGTACGGGCTGCATGAGGAGTTTCACTCCTATGCGGGAGGCCTCGGCGTGCTTGCCG
>DATFUK010000682.1:0-10473 GCA_035260865.1 Candidatus Methylomirabilota bacterium
CTGGGTGGCCCGGTACGCGGCCATGCGGCCGCGCACGTAGAGCTCGTAGGCGCGCAGCATCCCGGTGGGCGCGGCCCACTTCTGGGCGCGCGCCAGCTCCACGTCGCTCGCGGGGGCCCGGAGCGCCTTCAGGTAGCCGGCGGGCAGCGGGCGCAGCCGGTCCAGCAGCTGGCCCTCCGCGATGGAGACCGTGTCGAGCGTGCCGCGCTCGACCTTGTCCCCGCGCAGCTCGACGAAGCGGGGCTGCAGGATCAGGTCGGCGCCGGTCCGCTTCACCTCGCCGAACAGGGCGATGTCGGCTCCGAGCCGCTTGGCCGCGGCCACGGTGGCCGCCTCGTCCCACCCCTCCGGCTGCGGGAGCTGCCGGAGACGCTCGCGATCGATCTGCACCAGCCCCGGCACGTGCACGAGGGCGAGCATGAGCGACTGGGCCACCCCCTCGCCGATCCACTGCTCTTCCCGCGTCAGGTCCCCGGTGGCGAACGGCAGGATGAGCACGTTGCGCGGCGGCTTGGCCGCCGCCTCCAGACCGGTGGCGGCAACCAGCGAGAGCAGCAGTGCGCCGATGACGGTCCGGTTAGCTCGGATCAGCGTTCTCATCTCCCCGCCCTCCTTTGGCTCGGCCCGCGCGCAGGCGCGCCATCAGCCGGCCGAGACCGACCGGCCCGATCCGGCGCAGCGCAACCTCCGGAATCAGCAGCACCGCCACCATCCCCACCAGCCACGGCCAGATGTCCACGCTGAGGCGCGACTTGTGCCGGTTCTGGAGGAACGCGTCCTTCGGATCGCTCAGCATGCCACCTCCGGTGAGCTCGGAGAGCTCCCGGAGGAACGTCTCGTCCACGCCCAGGTCGCGGAACTCCTGCCCGTAGGGCACCACCAGGCCCGCGAGCTGGGAGCCCACCATCTGGTCGGCCCGCCGCTGCGCCATGCCGACCAGGTATACGCCCTCCTGGCTCGCGGGGAAACGTCCGCGGTAGCGGCCCGGGCCGATCTGCTCGAGATCCACCACGGTGCGAGTCTTGTCCGGCGAGACCACGCCGACCTGCGAGTCCAGGAAGTTGATGAACTCGCCCTTGGGATCGATCGCGTCGACCAGCACCTCGCCCACGTTGTCGCTGCGCGAGACGGTGGCCACCGTGTCGCTCCGGGTGCCGGTGCGCAGCGCCCAGCGCGTCACCTGGGACCAGAACTTGTTGAAGCCGCCCCAGCGCACCCAGAGCACGCCCCACTTGGCCTTGGCGTCGGAGGTGAAGGCCACCGACCGGCCGAGGCCGTAGCGCCACGTGGCGAGCAGCGGATCCTCCTGATGCGTCATCAGGACCAGGTCCGCGTTGCTCTTCATACTGGTGGCCACGTAGCCGCCGAGCGGCGGCGCCTCCTTCCAGTCGATCTCCTGGATGGCCTCGTGGGCCGGGCTGGCCACGGTGGCCTTGAAGGGCTGCTCGACCAGCGATGCCTTGGAGGCGAGCTGCGTCTCGAGGGTGAAGATGCGCGGGATCGTCGAGTCGTCCTCGGTGTAGTAGAAGCGCCCGCGACCCCACTTGGCCACGTCCACCATGAGGGGCACGTCCGCGTCCTTGCCGATGGCCACGGTGGACACCGTGATCTTGTCCTTGGCCATCCGGCGCAGCAGGCCCGAGAAGTCACCGCGGGTCATCTGCCCGTCCGACAGGAAGATGACGTGCTTCAGCAGCGCCGGCCGGTCGAAGAGGACCTGGTAGGCCTCCTTCAGCGCCGGGTAGCCGTCGGTGCCGCCTCCCGCCTTGATGGTGGAGATCGCCTGGTGGATGCCCTGCTTGTCGCGGGCCGGCTTGAGGGGGGCGTCCCAGATGAACTCGGTATCCCAGCTCATGACCCCGACCTCGTTCCGCTCGTCGAGGAGATCCACCACCAGGTGCGCGGCCTCCTTGGCGATGTCGAGCTTGGTTACCTTCTCGTCGGTGGTCATGGCCATGGAGCCCGAGCGATCGATCGAGAGCACGACCGCGAGGCTCGGGATCTCGATCTTCTGCTTCACCTCCATCGTGACCGGGAGGGCCTCCTCGATCGGGGTGCGGTAGTAGCCGCCGAGGCCGAAGCTCTCCTCGCCCCCCAGCATCACGAGCCCGCCGCCCTGCTCGCGGACGTAGTCGCGGATGTTCTCCATCTGCTTCTTCGTCATCTTGAGCGAAGACACGTTGGACAGAATGAGCCCGTCGTACTTCTGCAGCCCCGCCATGTCCTTCGGGATCTTGTCCGCCTCCACCACCGTCACGTCCACGTGCTGGGAGCGGAGCGCCGCGGCCAGGGCCTGGGCCTGGCTGCGGTCCTTCTCGGCGAGCAGCACCTGCGGACGCCCCCGCACCACCAGGGTGCCCACCGCGCGGTTGTTCTCCTCGATGGTGTCGCCGTCCACGTCGAGCGCGGCCTGGTAGACGTGGATGCCGCTCTGCTCGAGCGACTGCCGGTAGGTGAAGACGTTCTTGCCCGGCAAGAGCCGCACCACCTGCGAGCCGAGGAACTCCGCGTTGCGGTAGAGCGACAGCCGCCCCTGCGTCTCGGCCTGGCTCCACGCCACCACCTTGGCCTGGAACGGCTCGCCGAACTTCACCTCCTGCGGCAGCACCATCGACTCCACGACCACTTCCTGAGAGAAGGTCAGAGGGGCCGGCACGTAGTAGATGTCGGCGCCCGCGTCCTTGGCCGCCTGCGCGACCGCGAGCGCGTTGCCCTGATTCTGCCGGCCGTCGGTGAGCAGCACGAAGCGGTTCGCCTGGCCGGGCGGCGCGGTGGCGAGCCCGAGCTGGAGCGCCTGGGCGATGTTCGTGCCGCGCCCACCCACCTGGGCCTGGGGTCGCTCGATCCGGGTGGTCGGGCGGAGCGGCTGGTCCACCATCGCTTCCTCGCCGAACACCACCACGGCCGCCTGGTCGCCCGGCTGCATGCCCGCCACCGACTGGGCCGCGAACCGGTACGCGCTCTCGCGCGCGGCCAGGCTCACGCTGTCCGAGACATCCAGCAAGAAGGTCACGTTCAGCCGGTCGGCCCAGCGCGGGATCGTCGGCTTGGTCAGTGAGAGGAGCAGCATCGCCAGCAGCGCGCACCGCAGCCCGAGGGCCCAGCGATCGCCCAGCCCGCGGGGCAGCCCGAAGCGGCCCGCGGTCTGCCGCCGCCAGTAGAGGAATCCCTCCACCGCGAAGAGCAGCAGGGCCAGGGCCACGAAGAAGGGCCAGAGCTCGCGCACGATGAGGACCGGCGCCGACTCCGGCCGCGCGCTCTCCACGAAGGTGGGCAGCGGCTGCGGGGTCAGGTCCGACTCGTCGCTGTTCATCAGGTTCACCGCCACGCGCGTCTCGCCGCGACCGGTGACCACCGCGTAGATGCCGACCTCGTCGGTCTCGGTGAAGCTCGCCATCCCGCGATTGACCTGCGCCCGCACGCTGCGGCCGGACGGGGTGCGCACGGTGGCGGTGGTCACCCCGTGCTCCACCGGCAGCAGGATGGGCTGACCCGCCTGGAGCTGCAGGCTCGTCTGGTCGAGGCCGGCCGGGTGCAGCCAGCGAAGCCCCTTGGAGAGCATGACCGGGAAGGCCACCCGCAGCGGGAAGTCGCTGCGGAAGAGATCGAAGCCGAAGAACAGGGCCTTGCGATCGCGCTCTTCCAGGGCGTAGATCAGCGGTCCGCCCACCGCCTCGACCAGGGTCTTGCCGGCGGCGAGCGGCCGGACGCGCATCGCGTCCTCCATCGTCACCTTGGCGAAGTCGATCTGCCGCATGATCGGGTGCGTGCGGTCCCAGTCCATGATGGTGGGATTGTCGAGACGCCCCAGCACCTCGAGCGGCACGTCCCCGGGCACCGTGTTGACGAGGACGAAGCGGCCGTTGCCCAGCTTCTGCGGGCTCACGCTGTCCACCACCACAACGTCGAAGCCCTCCATGCCGCCCTGGTAGGTGTCGGGCTTGCGCACCTCGAGCTGCACCTGCGGGTCGGTCTTCAGCACCTTCTCCAGGAACAGGTTGCCGGGACTCACCAGGAGAACCGAGATCGTCCGGGGCGGCGGGATCACCGCGTACGCGGTGTTGTCGGCGTCGAGATCGTCGGTGACGTCGAGCTTGAGCTTGAGCACCCCGCCGCGCTGCTCGCTGAACGGCACCGTGATCGCCCGGCGCACCTGCGGGTCGAGGGTGAGCGTCCGCTCGGTGAGGACCTCGTCGTCGAGGGTCAGCTTGAGCGAGAGGTTCTGCCGCTCGCCCGAGAAGTTGCCCACCGAGAAGAACGCCTGCGAGTTGTAGGACCCGAAGTAGCTGCGCCGGACCGCCAGGTTCGTGATGCCCACGTTGTGGGAGCGGAGCCCGACCCCGGTCCAGCGCACCCGGACGTCGTCGCCCTGGCCCTTGATCGCGTCGGGATGGGCCCCGTCGGTGAAGACGTGAATCTCCGCGCGCGGGTCCGGGCCCACCAGCGCCCGCGCGGTGCGCAGGCCCTCCTGGAGGCGGTTCGGGAGATCGTGCGCCTCCATCGAGCGGATCGCCGAGGAGACCCGGTCGTGCTCGCGGGTGAAGGGCACCAGCACCTTGGGCTGGACCCCCGATTCGATCACCATCACCTCGGCGCCCTCGCCGAGGCTACCCAGCAGCCCGAGCGCGGCCCGCTGCGCCTGCACGAAGCGCGAGGGCGAGACGTCGGTGGCCTTCATGGAGGCGGAGCTGTCCATGACGATGGCCACGCGCTTGGCCCCCTGCCCCATCACGTTCGCCGCCGGCCGGGCCAGCGCCGCGGTCAGGGCGAGCAGGGCGAGGATCTGGAGGATCAGCAGCGGGTCGCGCTGCAGCCGTTGGAAGAAGGGGGAGGCCTCGCGGTCGCGGAGCGCGGGGGCCCACAGGAGCAGGCTCGACACCCGCATCTGCCGCCGCCTCACCTTCAGGAAATAGAGGAGGAGCAGCGGTACCGCCAGGGTGCCCATCAGCAGGGCGAAGGGGCTGAGGAAGTTCATGCGAGCAGGAGCCCCTTGAGCTGGCGGAGCATGAACTCCTCCACCGGCGTGTCCGTCACCACGCGGTGGTAGGTGATCTCGTTGCCCCGGCAGAACTGCTCGGCGCGATCGAGGAAGGTGCGGAGCCGCTCGTGGTACCCGCGCAGGGCCTCGCCGTCGAGGGTGAGGTCGCGCTCCTCGTCGGTCTCCGCGTCGAGCAGGCGCAGGTCACCGCCGAAGGAGGGATTCATCTCGTCCGCGGCCAGCACGTGGACCACGTGCACGTCGAAGCGCCGCTCCAGGAGCGCCTTCAGCCCGCGCTCGTAGCCGCCCGGGTCCATCAGATCCGAGACGAGCACCGCGAGACCCGCTTCGCGCGAGCGCAACGCGTACGCCGCGAGCCCGTCGTTCAGCGAGGTGGTGCCGCTCGCGCGCAGGCGGCCGAGGAAGTCCATCAGGGGGATCGCCTGGGTGCGGCCGCGGGCGGGGTTGAAGCCCTCGGCCATGCGATCCCGCACCACCCCGACGCCCACCCGCTCGAGGCCCACCAGGCCCACGAAGCCGAGGGCGCCGGCCAGGCGCGCGCTGTAGTCGAGCTTGGACGGCTCGCCGAAGCCCATGGAGGCGGAGGCGTCCACCAGCAGGTGCAGGCAGAGATCCTCCTCGTCCACGAACAGCTTGAGGTAGAGCCGATCGAGGCGGGCGTAGACGTTCCAGTCCACGTAGCGGAGATCGTCACCGACCCCGTAGGGGCGATAGTCGGAGAACTCCACGCTGATGCCCTTGCGCGGGCTGCGGCGCTCGCCCTTGACGCGGCCCCGGAACGACCGGCGGGAGAGCAGGCTCAGGCGCTCGAGCTGGGTAAGGAAGTCCGTCGAGAGTAGCTCGTGGCCGGTACGCGCGGTGGCCACGGCGCTATCTCTCATCCAGCGCTTGGAAGTACTCCTTGACCTGGCTCTGGAAGTCGCGCGGCACCTGCTCGCGCGCGATGGACTCCTCCATCATCTTCCGGTACTGCCCCAGCACGCCCATGTACTGCATGCGCGAGGGCATCTGCGAGCCACGGCCCACCATGTTGGTGTCGATTCCCTGCTTGCGGCCCGGACGGGCCTCGCCCTCCACGCCCACGTCGAACGGATTACCGCGCAGGCGCGCGGTCGGGTCGCCCTTCGGGGAGCCGCTCTTGCCGCGGCCCGGCAGCAGCCCCTCCCCCTCCGGGAAATCGCCCTCATCGCCCGGCCCGCCCTGGCCCCGGCCCTTCTCGTTCCCGCGCTTGTTGCCGCGCCGGTCGCTCTCGCGCCCGCCCTTGAGCGACTTGCCGTCGCGGCCCCGCTCCTCCTGGGAGCGCATCTTGTTGAGCGCCCGCTCCATGGCCTCCATCGCCTTGTCGCTCTGGCCCCCCTCGAGCGCCTCCATGCCCTCGTAGACGTCGCCCGACCAGTCGCTCTGCCCGCCGCCCGGCTGGTTCTTCCGCCCGAGCCGCTCCATCTCCTGCAGCAGCTCGCGCAGCTTCTCCGGCGACGCCTTCTTGTTGGGGTCGATGCCGCCGCGCAGGGCCTTGGCCTTCTGGAAGACCATCCGGGTCTGGTTCTGCGTGAAATCGCTCTGGAGGTCCGGCAGCCGGTCGGTCTGCTCGAGCATCCGCAGCCGGTCGTCGCCCTTCTTGAGGAAGGAGTTGAAATCGGGCGCGCGGCCGGCCAGCGAGGTGTCCTTGAAGACGGCGGCGAGATCCCCCGGCTGGCTCTGCCCGCCCCCGCCCATCCGCGGGGTCAGGGTGCGCTCCTGCACCTCCGCCCGCTGGACCGGATCGCGCCGGGTAGCCTGCCGGCGCTCCGACTGCTGCAGGTCTCCGCTGCGCTCCTTGAGCTTCTCCTCGTCCTCGTCGCGGGAGACCGAGAAGTTGGGCAGGCCGGCTTGCGGCAGCGGAATCGGCGGGGCCGCGGCGAGCACGAGGCCGAGGACGAGCGGGACGGGAACGAACTTGGCCTCGCGCGGCACCCGGCGCGGGATGATGCGCCGCGCCCCGAGCTGATCGGCGCGGGCGGCCGCGTCGGCGACGAGGGCTTCCACGATCGGGGTGCGATCCGCGCGATCGGCCCACTCGAGCGCGGTGCTGACCCTGTCCTGAAGCCCGTAGCCGCGATCGGCGAGCCGCGCCACCTCCGCCTGGGGCAGCTTCAGCAGGAAACCGTACAGGGCGCCCGCGCCCGCCCCGGCCAGCAAGAGGATCGCGGCCCCCACGTAGCTCCAGAGCCCCAGCGATTCCTTGAGCACGAGCGGGACCACCGCGGCCACAGAGCCCCACAAGAGGCCGCGCAGGCCGTAGAATTCCGCGCGTCGCAGGCGGATCTGCCGCGCGACGTCCGCGATCAGCCGCTCGACCACCGTGGGACCGGGCATCAGACTCTCCTCTCGCCTATCTCAGGAAGACCTCTTTCTCGGAACCGGTCATCGCCTCGGCGGTCTCCACGGTCTGGCGAATCAGGTCGTCCACGTCCACGCCCTCCGCCTCGCCCTCGAAGTTCAGGATGAGACGGTGCCGCAGCGCGGGGAGCGCGGTGGCCCGGAGATCCTCCACGCTGACGTTGAAGCGCCCTTCCGAGATCGCGCGGACCTTCGCGCCCAGCACGAGGGCCTGCGCTCCGCGCGGGCTCGCCCCGTACCGGATGAAGCGGCGGGTCGACTCGGGGGCCCGCTCCCACTGCGGATGCGTGGCGAGCACGATGTAGGAGGCGAGGTCCCGCACGTGGGTGGCGATCGGGATCTCGCGCACCAGCTCGCGCATGGCGAGGACCTGGGCGCCGGTCAGCACGCGCCGGACCTCGACCTGCCGCACGTGGGTCGTGCGGTCGATGATCTCGGTGAGCTCCTCGAGCGCCGGATACCGGACCCGCAGCTTGAACAGGAAGCGATCGAGCTGCGCCTCCGGCAGCGGATAGGTGCCTTCCATCTCGATGGGGTTCTGAGTGGCGAGCACGAAGAAGGGCTGCGGCAGCGGGTGCGAGTTGCCCGAGACGGTGACCGCGCCCTCCTGCATCCCTTCCAGGAGCGCAGACTGCGTCTTGGGCGTCGCCCGGTTCACCTCGTCGGCGAGCAGGATGTGGCCGAAGATGGGGCCGCGCTGGAACTGGAAGTGCTTCCGCGCCTGCGCGTCTTCCACGATGATGTTGGTACCGATGATGTCGCCCGGCATCAGGTCGGGCGTGAACTGGATCCGCGAGAAGGAGAGCTCGAGGCTCTCCGCGAGGGTCTTGATGAGCAGGGTCTTGCCGAGCCCGGGGACGCCTTCCAGCAGCACGTGACCGCCCGCGAAGAGGCCGACCAGCACCTCGCCGACGACGTCGTTGTGGCCGACGATGACCTTGCCGACCTCGGCGCGCAGCGCCTGGTGGGCGCTCACGAACTCCTGAACTCGCTGCTCCTGGGACTGGCTAGAAACGGGAGGCTGCGCCATGGGAACGGCTCCTTTCCCGCCTTGGAATTGACCCATCATAGGGGGGCGTTCCAGCCCCGTCAACTACTTGCCCCTTCTTTCGCCACTCGGACGCGCGCGCTGCCGGAATTTCACTCAGTGTCACGCGCGCGACACGAGAAACGAGCGCGAAACACGCTCGGAGCGCGCGGCGCGACCCGATTGACTCGTTGCGGCAGCAAGGACCGTGCCGCGCGCTCAGCCGAAGCCGGGCGCCAGCCGCGCGTAGACGGCGAGGTAGCCGTCGGTCTCGCGATCGGCGCCGAAGCGCGCGTTGACGCGCTCGCGGCCCGCCACCCCGAGCCGCGCGCGGAGGTCCGGATCCTGGAGCAGACGATCGGCCTTCGCGGTCAGCTCCTCCGGCGAGCCGAACAGGAAGCCGGTGATCGTGTCCTCGACGAGCGATCGGTTGCCCGCGATGTCCGCGGCGAGCACCGCGCGGCCGCGCGCGAGCGCCTCGAGCACGGAATTGGCCATCCCGCCCTCGGAGAGCGAGCAATTGAGCACCACGTCGGCGAGGTCGAGGAGCGTGGGCATCCGATCGTGCGGCACCGCCCCCACGTATCGCGCCCACGGGTAGTCCGAGAGGAGCCGGCGCAAGGCCTCACCTTCCGCGGCGTCGATGATCGGTCCCACGTAGACCAGCTCGAGCGTCGGATGACGGTCGCGCAGACGCTCGAGCGGCTCCAGCGGGAACGCGGGCCGCTTCACCTTCCGGATGCCGGCCGGGAACAGGATGATGGGGCCGGGCCGCCGCTGCAGCGCGGCGACCGGCGGCCAGTGACCGGAGGGCGGCGCCTCGAACACCACGCTCTGCGGGATCACCACGAGACGGGCCGCGGTCGCGGGCAGCGTCTCCACGATGCGGGCGGCCATCGACTCGTCGAAGACGCTCACCGCCCCCGCGCCCTCCAGTACCCGCCGGACGATAGGCCCCGCGTCCTCGTCGACGAGATCCTGGTTCACGTCGGTGCCCGTCGCCGTCACCAGCAGCGGGATGTGCGCGCGCCGGGCCAGGCGCAGCGCGGCCGGCCCGGTGCGGAAAGCGTGGAACGCGTGGATGACCGCCGGCCCGTACTGGCTGATCTGGTGGTCCACCGCGGCCTCCGGCACCACCGAGAAATCCCAGACGCGCACCTCGACCCCGCGCTGCCGGAGACCGCGCGTGACGCGGTCGACGGTGATCGCGTTGCCACGGACCGACGGTGCGGCAAACGGCGTGAGGACGGCCACCCGAGCGGCCATGGCTGCCCGGAGCCTACACCGGCCCCTCTCGGCAAGGCAATCTGCGCGAGCCCGCCCGCCCAAAGACGGACTTGCTCCGAGCCCGCCGTGTGTTAAGGTTTCGCTACAGGTGATCGCCTCATCGGTGAGGGGGAACAGATGGACGGAGCGTCGCGAGAGATCGGGTGCCCGGAATGTGTCGAGCTGCTCGCGGACTACATCGACGGATCCCTGCCCCAGGATCAGACCGCGCAGCTCGAATGGCACCTGGACGGCTGCCCGCCCTGCGTGGCCTTCGTCAATACCTACAAGGGCACCGTCAACGCCGCCCGCCGGCTCCGTGAGCAGCCCGAGACCAACCTCCCCGCCGAGCTCCGCCAGAAGCTGATCGCGTTCCTGAAGCGCTCCGACGCGTCTCGGTAGCTCGGAGGGGGCTGCGCCCCCTTCCGACCCCCCCAAATGCAGGATGCGCGGGCGAAGCCGGCGCTCGAAACCGCCGCTCCTAGATCAGCGCGAGGCCTGGTTGCGTGGTGACTTCGCCGATCTCCCAGACGGGCTCCTTCGCGCGGGCGAAGGCTTCGTGGATCGCGGCAGCGAGGGCCGGGTCCACCGCGAAAAAGAGGCCCCCGGAGGTCTCGGACTCGCAGAGCAGCTTGACGAGCGCCTCGGGCACCGCCGGGTCCACGCGGAGGCGGCCAAAGACCTCTTCGAGGTACTGACGGTTGCGTCCCATGCCCCCGCTGAAGCTCCCCTGGTCGGCGAGCGCCCGCGCCCCCGGCAGCAGCGGCAGGTCCCGGCTGTGGAGGATCAAGCCGGCGCCGGA
>DATFUK010000683.1:0-3550 GCA_035260865.1 Candidatus Methylomirabilota bacterium
GGCGCCGGCCGCCGTCGCGACCGCGCTCTGGACCACCGCGCGCGAGGCGCTGCCGCGGCTCGGCGATACCCTGCTGAAAACGCTGGCCGGCTACGCCCTCGCGGTGGGGCTCGGCGTGGCGGGCGGGCTCGTGCTCGGCTCGCGCCGGCTGGTGCACGCGGTCGCGATGCCGTACGTGGTGGCCGCCTACGGCGTGCCCAAGATCCTGGTCCTGCCGTGGATCGCGCTGACCCTCGGGCTCGGCACGAGCACCGCGGTGCTCACCGGGACCCTGTTCGCGGTGTTCCCCATCCTGCTCATGGTGGCCGCGGGCGTCCGGGACGTGGACCCGACGCTGGTCACCGCCGCGGTGTCCATGGGGGCCACGCGCGGGCAGGTGAGCCGGAAGGTACTGCTGCCGGCGGTGCTGCCCTCCGTCCTGGCCGGCATGCGGGTGGGGATCGTGTTCGCGATGCTGGGCGTGCTGCTGGCCGAGATGTTCGCGGGCACCCGCGGCATGGGCTTCCTCATGCAGCGCATGGCGATGGCGTTCAAGGCCTCCGAGCTGTTCGCGGCCACCCTCATCGTGTCGATCCTGTCCATCGTCGTGGTACTGTCTCTCGAACATCTCAACCAGCGCCTCTCTCGCTGGCGCTGACACAGGAGGCCGGTCAATGGCGACGACGCGGCGGAGCTTCCTCAAGACGATCGCGGGCGGCACCGCGGTGGCGACCAGCGGGGCCTGGCGCCCGGGGCCGGCGCGGGCCGCGACCGCGGTGAAGGTGGGCTGCGTGGTCCTGGGCGATCTCGGGATCAACGCGCCGACCATGATCGGCATCGAGAAGGGCTTCTTCAAGGAGAACGACCTCGACGCCGAGATGGTCCCGTTCAAGGGAGGCCCGGATCTGCTCAAGGGCGTGCTGTCGGGCGCCGCCGACATCGGGCTCACCGGGGCCACCGACCCGCTGGTGTTCCGCGAGCGCGGCACCGGGATCCGGGCGATCGCCACCATCCTCGAGAAGAACCACTTCACGCTGACCGTGGGGCCCCTGATCAAGAAGGTCGAGGATCTCAAGGGCGGCTCCATCGGCGTCACCGTGGTCGGCTCCACCACCTGGGTGTTCGCGCGCATGCTCGCCAAGAAGATGGGCTGGGATCCGGAGAAGGACATCAAGATCGTGGGCGTGGGCGGCCTCGACGCGCAGGCCGCGGCCCTGCGGCGCGGGGAAACCCAGGCGTGCATCTTCGGCGACGCGGGCTCGGTCCTGGAGGCCCAGGGGGTCGGGCGCATCCTGATGCGCCTCGACGAGGTCACGCCCAAGTGGATCAGCCTGGTGGCCTACGCCACCGACGATCTCATCAAGACCAAGCGGGACACGCTGCAGCGCACGCTGCGGGGCATCTTCCAGGGTCACAAGTTCTTCCGCGACAACCCGGACGAGTCCATCCGGATCGCGTCCAAGGGGATCGGCTGGCCCGAGCCGGCCGCGCGGCGTGCCTACGACCTGGTCAAGCCGCTCCTCTCGGTGGACGGGCGCATGGACCTCGACGCGATGAAGGTCATGCAGGACACGCTGCTGGACCTGGGCGTGCTCAAGCAGCGGCTGCCGCTCGACCAGCACTACACGACCGAGTTCGTGCCGGTGAAGATTTAATCCCTCCCGGGGGGATAATGTCGGCATGAGCCGACATCCCGCCTCGCATCAGGTCGTCCTCATTCCGGGCGACGGCATCGGGCCGGAAGTGACCGACGCGGTCCGGCGCATCCTGGGCGCGGCGGGCGCGCCCGTTGAGTGGGTGGAGGGCCGCGCGGGCCTGGCCGCGCTCGAGCGGGGCCAGGACGTGCTGCCCCGGGAGACGATGGACGCGATCACGCGCCACCAGGTCGCGCTCAAGGGGCCGTGCACCACGCCGATCGGCGAGGGGTTCACCTCGATCAACGTGCGGCTGCGCAAGGAGCTCGATCTCTACGCGGCGGTGCGGCCGGTGCGCAACCTCGACGGGGTGCCCACCCGCTTCAGCGGGGTGGACCTGGTGATCGTGCGGGAGAACACCGAGGGCCTCTACTCGGGCATCGAGGCCACGCTGGCGGACGGAGTGGTGACCACCACCAAGGTGGCGACCGAGAAGGCGTGCACGCGCATCGCCCGCTGGGGCTTCCGCTACGCGCGGCAGCGCGGGCGCAAGAAGGTCACCGTCTTCCACAAGGCCAACATCATGAAGCTCACCGACGGGATGTTCATCCGCTGCGCCCGCGCGGTGCACGACGCCGAGTTCGCGGAGATCGGCTACCAGGAGATGATCATCGACGCGGGCTGCATGGGGCTCGTGCAGGATCCCACGCGGTTCGATCTGCTCCTGCTCGAGAACCTCTACGGCGACGTGCTGAGCGATCTGGGCGCGGGCCTGGTGGGCGGGCTCGGGGTGGTGCCGGGCGCGAACATCGGCGATCAGTGCGCGGTCTTCGAGGCGGTGCACGGCTCGGCGCCCGACATCGCGGGACGGAACCTCGCCAACCCGCTCGCGCTCTTGATGTCGGCGGTGATGATGCTCAACTACCTGGCCGAGACCCGCGAGGATCCGGCGTGCGCGGAGAGCGCGCAGCGGGTCAAGGACGCCTACAACCAGGCGCTCGCCCAGGGGCAGAAGACGCGCGATCTGGGCGGCACGCTCGGCACCGCCGAGTTCGCGGCGGCGGTCGTCGCGCACCTGGCCTAATTTTGTAGGGCCCGCCCGGGCCCGGGCGCATAGTAATGCGTTGATGCTCCTGTTCGCCAAGATGCTAAGGGTGGGAATGGCGACCGTGCCGCTCGGGCCGTCTCTTCCCGGCGAAACGGAGCTCCTCCACCTGGTCCGCGAGGTCGATCGGGAATCCCGCCGTCTCTTCGGCCGCGCCCTCGCCATCCGCGAGGTGGACGCGGGCTCCTGCAACGGCTGCGAGGTCGAGATCACCGGCCTCACGAGCCCGGTGTACGACAGCGAACGGTTCGGCATCCACTTCGTGGCCTCGCCGCGCCACGCCGATCTGCTGCTCGTCACGGGCCCGGTCACCCGCAACATGGAGGTGCCCCTCCGCAAGACCTACGAGGCCACCCCGTCGCCCAAGCTGGTGGTGGCGGTGGGCGACTGCGCGCGCACCTGCGGCGTGTTCAAGGGCAGCTACGCGGTGGCGGGCAGCGTGGATCAGGTCGTACCGGTGAACGCGTTCGTGGACGGCTGCCCGCCCGAGCCGGCCGCGATCCTGCGCGGGATCCTCACCGCGCTGCGCCGGCCCTTGCGCGCGTAGCCCTTCGTGGCCTCCGCCGTCTTCATCGCCATGGTGGCCGCCTACGGGGCGGGCGCCGCGGTCGCGCTGCTCGCGGGCTCGGGGCCGGTCGCGCGCGCGCTGTCCGCGGCCGGGGCCATCGCGGGCGCGGGCGCGGGACTCCTGCTCGGCCTGCACGCGCTGGCCGGCGCGGGCGCCTGGACCGTCGCGGTTCCCGAGGTCGTCTCCGTCGCGGGCGGGCTGCTCTTCCGCCTCGACGCGCTCGGCGCCCTCTTCCTGGTCCTGGTGAGCATGGTGGCCGCACCC
>DATFUK010000684.1:0-2192 GCA_035260865.1 Candidatus Methylomirabilota bacterium
GTAGGCGAGCATGCTCGCGAAGCTCATCACGAACAGGTACGTCGGCACCGCGAAGAGGCTGCCCGACTCGCGCAGGCCGCGCAGGTTCACCGTCGCGATCCCCGCGATGAAGAGCACCCCGATGAGGATGCGGTAGTCGTAGAGGAGGGGAAACGCGGAGGTGATCGCGGCGACTCCGGCCGCGACGCTCACCGCCACCGTGAGCACGTAGTCGATGAGCAGGGCCCCCGCCGCCACGAGCGCGGGCAGCGTGCCCAGGTTGTCCTTGGTGACGATGTAGGCGCCGCCCCCCTGCGGGTAGGCGAGGATCGTCTGGCGATACGAGCTCACCACCACCGCGATGAGGAGGGCGATCGCGATCCCGATCGGGATCGAGAAGCTGAGCGCGGCGGTGCCGGCGAGAATCAACACCAACAGGATCTCCTCGGTGGCGTACGCCACCGAGGACAGTGCGTCGGAAGAGAAGACCGCGAGGGCGGACGTCCGGGACAGCCGCTCGTGCCGGGCCTGGGCCGTGGCCAGCGGCGACCCGACGAACAGCTTCTTGACCGCGCTGATCTTCACCCGGGCCGCCTCTGGATCATCAACGCTAGAGGCGGCGGCGCCCGGGTGTCAAGCAGTCGCGCGGCCACCAGGCGGCGCGCGCTATCGGGCGGGGCCGGAATCCTTCGGGCGCTCCGCGCCCTCCTTGGGCTCGGCGGCCGCGTCCGGCGTCTCCACGCCCTTCTTGAACTCGCGGATCGCCTGCCCCAGCGACCGGCCCAGGTCGGGAATCTTCGATCCACCGAACAGCACCAGCGCGATGAGCAGGATCAGCATCAGCTCCTGAGCACCCAGTCCGAACATGTGCATCCTCCTCGAATCGAGAGTCCACCACCGTGCGACCGGCGGGCCGGCCGCGTGCATTGCGTGGGGAGGAGGCTATGGACAGGGGGGAGCCCGGAAGCGGGCGGGCGCGGCGACGAGGTAGGGGCGCGGCCGCGGCCGCCACCCGAGGACCACCGCGAGCACGATCAGCGCGGGCATCCACCCGCGGGCGGGCTCGACCAGCGCCGACATCTGCTCGGAGAGCAGGAGCGGCAGGAAGTCGCCGTCATCGTCGTCGAAGTAGCTCGGGACCCACGCGAAGTCGGCCGACTGGACCGCGGCAACCGTGAGCAGCCCCACGTGGAACAACACCAGCACCGCCACCAGGGTGCGCGCTCCGAGCATGGCGCCGAGCCTACGGCCGCGGGGTCCGCGTGTCAAATTCGGCGTCGAACCGTCGGGGCCGGTGCGATGCTGTGGGCAAGGAGCCGGAGGCGGACATGAACATCCTGGTACCCGACATCAGCATCGCGGAGAAGCTGCTCCGCTCGGTGGCGGTGTACACGTTTCTCCTCATCGCCTTTCGCCTGTGCGGCAAGCGGCAGCTCGGCCAGCTGAGCGCCTTCGACCTCGTGGTGCTCCTCATCATCAGCAACGTGGTGCAGAACGCGGTGATCGGCAACGACAACTCCCTCGGGGGCGGGCTCATCGGCGCCACCACCATCCTCCTCCTCAACCTGCTGGTCGCGTACGTGACCTTTCGCTTCCGGCGGGCCGACCGCGTGATCGAGCACTCCCCGACCGTGCTCGTCCGGCACGGCCGCATCCTGCGCGACAACCTGCGGCGCGAGCGCCTGGGCCCTCGGGATCTCCGCGCCGCCCTGCGGCATCACGGGGTGGTCTCGATCCGGGACATCCGCTATGCCTTCCTCGAGGAGGACGGGCACGTGAGCGTCATCACCGGGCGTCCGCGCGGCGGGTAAGCCGCCGCCCCCATACCCGCTTCGTGAGCGATCTCCACCAGTTCGTCGGGCACTGGGGCTATGCCGCCATCTTCGTGGTCGTCGTGCTCGGTAACGTCGGGCTCCCGGTGCCCGAGGAGACCATCCTGGCCCTCGCCGGCTACCTGGTCTGGCGGGGCAAGCTGCGCCTCTCCCTGGTGCTGGTGGTCGGCATCGTGAGCGCGGTGGTCGGCGACAACATCGGCTACTGGCTCGGCCGCCGGTACGGCCAGACCGCGCTGCCTCGCTACGCCCGCTGGGTCCTCGGCCATCCGGAGCGGCTCGAGACCATGAAGGCGTTCGTGGCGCGCCGAGGCCCCCTGGCCGTGTTCGTGGCCCGCTTCGTCCCGGGGGTGCGCTTCACCGCCGGCCCGCTCGCGGGGG
>DATFUK010000685.1:0-10392 GCA_035260865.1 Candidatus Methylomirabilota bacterium
TTCCGCTTCGAGGGCAGCCACTACCAGCACCGGGTGGTGAACCCGTGGGCGGTGCCGCTGCAGAAGCCGCACCCGCGCATCTGGATCCCGGGCGTGCTCAGCAAGGAGACCATCATCTGGGCCGCGCGCCAGCGGTATCCCTACATCGCGCTCAGCACCGCGATCGAGGCGACCAAGAAGATCTGGGAGCTCTACGATTCGGTCGCCGCCGAGGCCGGCTACACCAGCGGGCCGGAGAACCGCGGGTACCTCCAGCGCGTGCACGTGGCCGACACCGAGGAGAAGGCGCTCGCCAACGCGCGCCAGTTCATGTGGATGCAGGGTGAGTTCACCGGCCTCGCGCACCCGGTGTGGTCGAGCCCGTCGGGCTACTTCTCGCCGTCCTACCGCAAGGCCTTCGTGGAATACGCGGTGGGCCGCGGCTCGAACCCCCGGGCCGCCAGCTTCGAGGACCAGATCCGCGACCAGCAGATCATCGCGGGCACGCCGAAGACGGTGCTCCCCAAGTTCCGGCGCCTGCTCGAGGAGACGCGGCCGTCGATCCTGGGACTCTGGGCCAGCGACGGCTTCGTGAGCAACGCGGACGCCACCAACTGCATCCGGCTGCTCGGGCAGGAGGTCCTCCCCGCGGTGCGCGAGATGGGCAAGGAGCTCGGGCTCTGGAGCCCGTTCGAGGCCAACGCCCCGGTGGGCATCAACCAGCCCGCCCCCGCGGCGCACCGCAACGGGGCGTGAGCCGCCTTCGCGCGGCCCGAGCTAGCCGACGGCGGAGCGCGGGGGCTTCGGGCTCATCTGCTCGGGCACGCAGCTGAAGTCCACGCGGATCTTCCCCTGTCGCACCAGCTTGAGTCCCGCGTAATCCGTCATGGCCGCGTGGCAAAGCTGGCGCGTCTCGAACGAGTCGATCGCGGTGTAGCCGCGGTCGACGATCTTCTCGCCGACCTGCGCGGTCTCGTGGGCCCAGAGGATCCAGGCCAGGGTCAGCATGTAGCGTTTCATCGGATCGTCCCCCTGTCGTTGGTGCCTCCAGGGAGAGCAAGGGCCGGACCATCAGAAACCGGTCATGATTTCGCTATGTTGTCGCCACTCAGCTCAGACGACAGAGAAAGCGCGGTGCGAAGCTGGGAAGGGGAGTACCTAGCCTGGAGGGCCCCGGCCCCGCGCAAGAGATGCCGGCCGCGCGGGCGCCACCGCGGCGCGGGCCGAAGCCGTATACTGGCGCGCGTGATCGCTCCGCTCACCCTTTAGCCAAAGGAGGCTCCCGTGGCCACCAAGATCGTCGTCTCCCCCAAGTTCCCCCCCGCGATGCTCGACATCGCGCGGAGCTACGTCCCCGCCGGCTACGAGTTGGTCGTGGTGGACGCGGGCACGCCCGAGTTCACGGCCGCGCTCGCGGACGCCGCGTACTACGTGGGCTTCCCGCGGCCCGAGCTGAACAGCGATTTCTTCAAGGCGGCCTCGGGCCTCAAGCTGGTGCAGCTGATCAGCGCCGGCTACGACCGCCTCGACGTGGGGGCGGCCAAGCGGGCGGGGGTGCCGGTGGCCAACAACGGCGGGTCCAACTCGGTGGCGGTGGCCGAGCACACCCTGATGCTGATGCTCGCGGTGTACCGCAAGCTCTCCTGGCACCACGGCAACGTGATCACCGGCAAGTGGCGGGTGGGGGACTTCGCCTCGAACCGGACCTACGAACTCGAGGGCAAGACCCTCGGCATCGTGGGCCTCGGCACCATCGGCAAGAAGGTCGCCCGCCGGGCCGCCGCGTTCGACATGAAGATCGTCTACTACGACATCGCGCGCCTGGTCGAGGACGCGGAGGACGCCCTCGGCGTCCGCTTCATGCTCCTGCCCGAGCTGCTGCGCACCGCCGACATCGTCTCGCTGCACGTGCCGCTGAACGCGGCCACCCGCAACATGTTCGGCGCGCGCGAGATGGGCATGATGCGGCCCTCCGCGGTGCTGATCAACACGTGCCGGGGCCCGGTGGTCGACGAGACCGCGCTCCACACCGCGCTCACCACCGGAGTCATCGCGGCGGCGGGGCTCGACGTCATGGTCGAGGAGCCGCCGATCGCGAACCACCCACTGTTCGCGCTCGAGAACGTGACGTTCACCCCGCACACCGCGGGGCCCACCTGGGACAACTGGTTCAAGGCCTTCCGCAACGCGTTCGACAACGTGCAGCGGGTAGCCCGCGGCGAGAAGCCGCTCTGGGTCATCCCGGAGCTGCGCTAGCCCCGGTCACGTCCCTGAGCAGCGCGTGAAGCGGGCGGGCTCTCGCAAGACCGCGGCGCGGTCCGGGCTCTTCCTGACCGGCATCCGCCGGGCCGGCGCCCCGCGGGAGCCCGCCCCGTTTCCCTTCACGCTGCCGCTCTTCCGCGATCTCGAGCGTCTCGACTTCCGGGCGCCCGTCACCTTCCTGGTGGGCGAGAACGGTTGCGGCAAGTCCACCCTGCTGGAGGGCCTGGCCGCGGGGGCGGGCGCGGTGGCGGCGGGCGGCCGCGATCTCGAGCGCGATCCCACGCTCGCGGCCGCGCGCGCCTTCGCGCGGGCCTATCGCTTCCCGCGCGTCCGCCATCCGCGCACCACCCTCTTCCTGCGCGCGGAGGACGTCTTCGGCTTCACCCTGCGGGTGGGCGGCGAGATCGCGGGCCTGCGCGCGATGGAGGACGAGCTGCGCGCCTCGCGGCCCGAGGGCTCGTGGGGCCAGCGGCTCGCGGTGGGCGCCGCGGCCAAGGAGCGCGCCGCGCTGACCCGGCGCTATGGCGCCGAGCCGGACGCGCGCTCCCACGGCGAGACCTTTCTCCACCTGCTCCAGCAGCGGCTGGTGCCGCGCGGGCTCTACTTCCTCGACGAGCCCGAGACGCCGCTGTCGCCCACGCGCGTGCTCGCGCTGCTCGCCCTGCTGCGCGATCGGGTGGCCGAGGACTGCCAGTTCGTCATCGCCACCCACTCACCGATCCTGATGGCCTTGCCGCAGGCCGACATCCGGCTGCTCGAGGACGGTGCGATCGCGCCCGTCGCGTACCCCGACGTGGAGCACGTACGCATCACCCGCGCGTTCCTCGACGATCCGGAGAGCTTTCTCCGTCGGCTCTGAGCGCGGGCGGCTCCGGGCATTTGACTTGCGCGCCCGCCGCCCGGATAATTGACTCCGATGCACTGGCTCAGCTCCCGCTCCGTCGCGACCGTGTGGCTCCTCGCCGCGCTCAGCCTGGTCGGGTGGCTCATCGTCAACCTGGACATGGCGGGATGGATCATCCTCGTGGTCACGGTGGGGCTCATGGCCTTCGAGCTCACCCGGCGGCGCGACGGGCAGGGGACGCAGCCCAAGGCCCGCATCCCCGACAAGCGGACCGGCTAGCCCGCCTCAGGCGGGAGTCGGCGCGAGCGAGCGGGCCACCATCCGGCTGATATCGGCCGGGCGGGCCGGCCACGGCAGCAGCGGGGCCGCCGACTCCATCAGGAAGCGGGCGAAGTCGGGCGTGAAGGCCGGCCCGGTCACGAAGATCAGCGCGGGCATCGCGAGCGGCCACCGCGCCTCCAGCGCCTCCGACAGGGCCGACCCGTCGAGCCCGGGCATGCGCAGCGCGCTCAGCACCAGCACGTAGGCGTGCCGGTCGATCAGGGCGAGGGCCTCGGTGCGGGTCGCGGCCGCGTCCACCGGGTAGCCGTCGGCGCGGAGCACCGCGGCGAGCAGGGCGCGCGCGTGCTCGTCGTCCATTACGATCAGGAGGCGGGCCCGCGACTCTCGAGTCGTCTTCAGAACGGCCCGCCGGGCGGTGTGTCGGTCACGCGGCGCAGCGCCTCGCTCAGGAGCGGCACGAAGAGCATGGCGGTGAAGAAGAGCGTGGCCAGCCAGATGGCCACGTGGAGGAGACGAGCGCGACCGCCACCGTCGAGCATGGAAGCCACGAGCGTAGTCCCGCGCCCGGCCGCCGTCAAGCGGTCGCGCCCGCTCCCGGTTGCTATCCGGTATCCCGCTGGCTACACTACGCGCCATGCGACGTTTCCCGGCAGCGCTGAAGTGGCGGGCCAGCGCGGTCACCGGCTTCATCGCGGGACTGACCCTGGTCAGCCTGCCCATCGAGGTCACGATCGGGCTCAGCGAGCACCCCTTGATCCCGCCGGGCCGGCTGGCGTCGCTCCTGCTCATCGGCTCCTGCCTCCTGCTCGTCGGCTCCGGTCTCGGCCTGCGTCGCGTGGAGGCCGCCCGGGCGGGCGCCGGGCGGCCGACCCCGAGCGCGTAGAGACGGAGCGCGTGGGCGCGCTGGCCCGCACTCTCCGGTACCTGGGCCTGGGCGGCGGTGACGCGGACTCGCTGGCCGCCGATCTGGCCGCCCACCGCGAGGCCCGGGGCGAGCCCGCGGGCCTCGGCACTGGGCTGACCTTCAAGGGCGAGGTGGCGGGCGAGGGCGATTTCCACATCGCGGGACGCTTCGAGGGTGACATCAACGTGACGGGCCGGGTACTGGTGGGCGAAGGGGCCGACGTGGACGCCAACATCAATGCCCGCGCCATCGTGGTCGGCGGCACCGTGCGCGGCAATCTCTCGGCCGCGACCCGCGTGGAGATCCTGCCGACCGGCGTCCTGACCGGCACGCTCAAGACCGGCAGCTTCTCGGCCGCCGACGGCGCCGCGGTCAAGGGCGAGATCTGGATCGAGCGGCCCGACGGCGCCGATCCCGCGGAGGAGCGGCGGCGGTGAGCGACCTGGCCGAGTTCCTCCAGTCCCGCGGGGCGCGCCTGGGGCTCAAGATCGCCGGCGTGGTGGTGGCCCTGGGCCTCCTGGGCACCGCGGGCTGGCTCTGGCTGCGCGCCGAGGAAGCCCGCGGCCAGGCGGCGCTGGCCGGGGCCGCCGAGGCGGTCCAGCAGGGCGAGGGCCCGCTGGCCACCGCGGAGGGCCGGCAGAAGGCCATCGGCCTGCTCCAGGCCGTCCTGACCCAGCACGGCCGGTCGGCCGCGGCCGCCCAGGCCGCCTACCAGCTCGGCAATCTGCAGTACCAGGCGGGCGACTACGCGGCCGCGCGCGCCGCCTACGAGATCGCGCTCGCCAAGGGCGCGGGCGGCAGCCTCCGCACGCTGAGCGCCTCGGGCGTCGGCTACACCTGGGAGGCGCAGAAGAACTACGCCGGCGCGGTGACCGCGTACGACGCGGCGGCGCGCGGGCTCGGCCCCAAGCAGTTCTTCTTCGAGGAAGCGCTGCTCGATCTGGCGCGGGCGCAGGCCCTGGCCGGCAAGCCGGCGGAGGCGCGCGCGACCTACGAGCGGGTGCTCAAGGACGCGCCCGAGACCCGGCGCGCCGAGGACATCCGCGGCCGCATCGCGGCGCTCGAACCGGCCGCGAAGTAACCCCGAGTTCCGAGCAACCCCACGTCCGCCCTGGCCTCGCCGGTCAGTCTGATAATAGTTATTATGTTAAGTTACGTTTGGCCGGCATGATCGGCGGCGCGCTCTACGTGGCGCTCATCTATCTGCAGCCGGGCCAGCAGGACGCCCTGCGTCGGTACGAGAATCTGGCCCTCCCCGTCTTCCGCCGGCACGGGGGCCGGTTCGAGCGAATCCTGAGCCCGGCGCACGTCGCCGGCACCCCGGCCGACCCGGAGGCGCCCGACGAGATCCACCTGTTGCGCTTCGAGACGGCGGAGGGCCTGGACGCGGTCCGGCGGGATCCGGAGATGCGCGCGCTGGCTCCGCTCCGGCGGGAGATCGTGCGGCAGGCGCTGCTGCTGCGGGTCGAGGACGTGCCGCTCGAGGGGTACTTCAGGCCGGGCTGAGCGTGTGAATGAGGCCTTCTTCGAGTTCGGCGATGGACTCGAGGAGCCCGGCGGTGTCCTCCCAGCGCTCCTGCACGGCCGCGTACTGAGCCTCGCCGAAGCATTGCGCTTTGCGCTCGAAGAGCCCGGCGGCCGCCGCGCGCCCGCCTTCGCGCAGGAAGGCCGCGGCATCGTGGCTGCGCCGGGCGGCCAGCGGGAACGCGAAGGAGGTCAGGTGCCCGGCCAGCCGCTTGGCCGCCGCGCCGCGCAGGTCCGAGGCCAGGAGGCGGATCGCGCGCGGCCCGCCGTACTGATCCGCGCCGCCCGGCTCGGCGGCCAGGCCGCTGCGCACCGCCGCCAGGGTGCGCGCGATCATCTCCTCGCGGGCGGGATGGCGCACCTGGCGAAAGCCCGCGCGCATCGTGTACGGCATCTGGGCGTAACGCACGCGGTCGGCCTTCCAGGCGCGCAGGAACTCGGCGGTGGGCAGGGCCGCGTAGGGATAGCCCTCGGGATCGTGCATCCGCACCCGGTCGTGCTCGACCCCCAGCACCACCACGAAGTGATCGCTGCCCGAGAGCTGCGCGTGATGCGGCATGTACCCGAGCCCGCCCATGTCGAGCGGCCCCGCCAGCACGGGACCGCGCCCGGCCGCTTCGGCGAGCCGCTCGAGCGCGGCCTCGGGCGTGCCTTCGCGCTCCTCCCGGCACTCCCACCCGAGCGCGTCGAGCGCGGTGGCGATCCCCTGGTCGGGCGTGGCGAGGGGCGAGCTGAAGTAGACGAGCAGATCGCGGCCGACCCGCAGGTAGAGCGTGCCGAAGGGCATCGTGGTCAGGCACTCGATGAAGCCCGGCTCGGGCAGCTCCGCGGTCGCGGCGCCCGACGCGCGCAGCGCCATGTGGACGCTGTTGGCGTAGCCGTAGGCGCCGTTGCCGGTGTAGCGCGTCACTGGATCGTGGCGATGAGCGTCAGCGCGCTCTCCTCCGAGGACTGCTGGGAGCTGTAGCCGAGGATCTGCCGGGTCATCGCGTGGAGGCTGCCGGTGCTGCCCCCGAACTGCATCCGCCCGCCGTTCGGCACGATCAGGTCGGTCGCGGCCTCCACCACCTCGATCGTCCCGCCGCCCCCGGGCGTGAAGTAGCTGATGACCGGGGTGAGTGTCACCCGGATCTGGTTGCCGGGCAGGATCACCGGACGCACCGCGAGCGAGGTGCCGACGCGCTGCCACGCGACGCCCTGGGCGACGTAGCCCTTGCCGGTCGCGTAGTCGTAGTAGTACGCCATCTGCTGGTAGGGCACGTCCTGGGCGACCATGATCGAGCCGGCGCCGCCGTCCTGCACCACCGTGAAGAGCCCGGAGGAGCGGGTGACGCGCGTGGTGGTGTCCTCCACCGCGAGCCCGCCCCGGCCGCGCACCCGCGTGTTGCCGCTCCGCTCCTGCACGACGACCCCGCCCTGCCCCTGCACCCCCTGGCGGCTGCCTTGCGTCTGCTGCTTGAACTCCAGCACCACCTTCACATTGCGGCTGCTCTGAGCGCCGACCGGCGCGGCGGCGGCCAGCGCGAGCAGCGCCAGCGAGACGGCGAGAGCCCGGCGCGATGCGATCATCCGGGGATCTGCGCTTCCTCGGGCAGGCGCTCCCAGACCGGGTTCCACTCGGGCAGCGTGAGCCCGACCGCGCCCGCCTTCTCCGCCACCTCGTGGGCGAAGGTCTGGCGGACCTCGTCGTTGTCGCGCAGCTTGAGCCGGTACTTCCGGTAGAGGACGTTCTTGGCCGAGCCCGGGCGTCCGAAGATGTTCATGGTCCGGATGTACCACTTGTGGAGCGTGGCCTGCGCCTCGTCGCGCGTCTTGGGGTCCTCGGCGAGGCGCTTCACCCAGAACTCGCCGTGGCGGATGTGGAACTTCTCCTCCTTGAAGATGCCCTCGATCGCGCGCACCCAGGGCCCGTAGGAGCACGTGCGCACGTCCTCGAGCTGGTGCCCCGCCCCGCGGTCCATGCAGAAGTTGAAGAAGATGAAGTCGGCCCAGGTGTCGATCGGGTAGTAGAAGATGTTGACCCGCTTGTCGGCGGTGATCCGCGCGGTGCCGATGTCGGCGTCGTCCGCGACCCGCATCGTGAAGGCCTCGTCGTGGGCCCGCACGTGCGCGTCCACGTCCACGCCCAGGTCGGCGAGGAGCCCGTACATGACGGTGGCGTGGCGGAGCTCGTCCTTGACGATCTGCGCCACCACGTGCTTCTCCTCCACCCCGGGGGCCCGGGTGATCCACGGCACGTACCCGTAGCCGCCCGCCAGCTCCGAGTCGGCCTGCATGGTCATGAGGTGGATGAGGTTCTCGCGGTAGGTCTCGGTCATCTCGTCGGGGGACTCGATGCGCTCCCCCGCCTCGATGCGGGCCAGCAGCCGGGCTTCGTCACGCTCCGCCATGTCTATCTCCTTTCCACGACCCGCACCGCCTTGCCTTCGCTGCGCGGGATGGTCTTCGGGGCCACGACCGCGATCTCCGGATTGAGGCCCAGGTGGCCGCGCAGGCACTCGGCCACCTGGGCGGACAGCGCGGCCAGCCGGGCCGGCGCGGCCTCGAAGCCGCCCCAGTCGCGCACCACCCGCTCGTCCGGCTCCACGTGTACCGCCAGCGTCGGGAAGGCCTCGCGGCGGTCCACCACGAGCTGGTAGTGCGGGGCCAAGTCCCCCACCGTCAGGAGCGCCGCCTCGAGCTGCGAGGGATACACGTTGACCCCCTTGATGATCAGCATATCGTCGGTGCGCCCCTTGACGCGCGCCATCCGCACGGTGGTCCGCCCGCAGTGGCAGGGCGCGGGCTCGAGCCGCGTGACGTCGCCGGTGCGGTAGCGGATCATCGGGAGGGCCTCCTTGGTCAGGGAGGTCAGCACGAGCTCGCCCTCGTCCCCCGCGGGCAGCGGCGCGCCGCTGCCCGGGTCGACGATCTCGGGCAGGAAGTGGTCCTCGTTGACGTGCAGGCCGTCGCGGGCCTCCACGCACTCGCCGGCCACGCCGGGGCCGATGATCTCGCTGAGCCCGTAGAAGTCCACCGCCGGGCAGCCCCAGAGCGCCTCGAGCTGCGCGCGCATCGCCTCGGTCCACGGCTCGGCGCCGAAGAGCCCGTAGGCCAGGCCGATCGCGCGCGGGTCGGTCCCCTGCTCGCGCAGGCTCTCGCCGATGTAGAGCGCGAAGGACGGCGTGCAGGCGAGCCCCTGCGGCCGGAAGTCCTGCAGCAGGAGCATCTGGCGCAGCGTGTTGCCCGAGGAGACCGGCACCACCGTGAGGCCCATGTGCTCGGCGCCGTCGTGGAAACCCAGGCCGCCGGTGAAGAGGCCGTAGCCGTAGGCGATCTGGATGAGCTGCCCCGGCTCGGCGCCGGCGGCGGCCAGCGCCCGCGCCATGACCTCCCGCCAGACCCCGAGGTCGTGCCGCGTATAGCCCACCACGGTGGGCTTGCCGCGGGTTCCGGAGGAGGCGTGGATGCGGCTCACCTCGGTGCGCGGCACCGCGAAGAGCCCGAACGGGTAGTGGCGGCGCAGGTCGTCCTTCACCGTGAAGGGCAGGTCCGCGAGGCGATCGAGCGTGACCGCCTCGTCCTTCACCGAGGCCGCGGCGAGGGCGTCGCGGTAGAAGGGCACCCGCGCGCGGGCCCGGGCCACGGTGGCCCGCAGCCGCTCGGTCTGGAGCGCCCGCATCGTGGCGCGGGAGGCGGTCTCGGCGTCGCGGTTCCAGATCATGGATTCACGTCGGGGCTCAGCTCACCGCCACCCGCCGCACCAGCCAGCCCAGGCGCTCGAGGAAGCGGGCCATGGTCTCGAGGGTGCGCGGGTCGGCGGAGAGCTCGAGGCTGATGCGATCCGGCAGGATGTAGCGCACCTCCGGGTAGGACACGAGCACCCGCAGCAGCGTCCGCACGCGGGGATCCCACGAGAGCAGCCCCTGGTGCCCGGGGCCGGCGGTGTGCGGATCCCAGTCGCTCTGGAATCCGACCCGGAGGCTGCGGCCGGCCGGCGGCGCCATCAGGCCCGCCGAAGCTGAAGGGCTTCGTAGTGCGCGACCATCGCCGCGGTCTGACGGGGCGCCGCGAAGCGGCTCTCCACGAGCCGGCGCGCCGCCTGGCCCATGCTCGCGCGCCGGCCCGCGTCCAGCAGGAGCCCGATGGCCGCGTCGGCCATCTCGCCGGTCTCCGCCTTGGTGAGGATCCCGGTCTGCCCGTCGGTCACCACCTCGTCCACGCCGGAGGCGCGCACCGCCACCGCGGGCAGCCCGCAGGCGTGGGCCTCGGCCAGCACCAGCCCCTGCGTCTCGGTCTCCGACGCGAACAGGAAGAGGTCGGCGGCGCGGTAGTAGTCGGGCAGCGCCTCGCGGGCGAGCCCGCCGTGGAAGACGATGCGCCGCCGCGCGCGCCCCGCGGCCGCGCGCGCCTCGAGCGCCTGGCTGTGGCTGCCCTTGCCCACCAGGTGCAGCGTGGCGGTGGACACCGCGGCGGACACCGACTCGAAGGCGTCGAGCACGCGCTCGAGGCTCTTCTCCCGATCGAGCCGCCCGGTGTAGAGGCAGATCAGCCCGTCGGCGGGCAGGCCCAGGCGATGGCGGGCACGCTCCCGGCTGGCCGGGCTGAAGAGATCGAG
>DATFUK010000686.1:0-8717 GCA_035260865.1 Candidatus Methylomirabilota bacterium
CAGGCCGAGGTCGCGGGCCTCGGTGAGGACGCGCGCGTTGACCTCCGCGTCGTCGGTCGCGGCGACCACGCGCGCGAAGCCGGAGACGTCGCCGGGCGCGTACTCGCGGGGCCACCAGGCGAGGCGACCCTCGCGGGCTACATCGAGGAGGGCGGGCGCCAGCCACGGGCTCACCACCGTGACGCGGGTGCCCGCCTCCAGCAGCGACGCGATCGCCCGAGCGGCGATGATCCCGCCGCCGACCACCAAGCACGACTCCTTGCGCTCGCTCACGTCGCTGGCCCCCATCGGCCCGAGCAACCGCTGTGCCAGGATCGAACCGCGCGGAACCGCGCCAGAATCGAGCGCGGACCACGGGGTGGCCGCGCCCGGCTGATCATCCGTTAGGCAGGCGCTGCCACGAATTCGGTCACGGAGCGGCCCCGAGGCTACAATGACCGGACCATGGATCTCCTGTGGCTGCTCGTCGACATCGTGCTCCACCTGGATCGGCATCTCAGCGAGGTCATCCAGCAGTACGGAGTCTGGACGTACCTGATCCTGTTCCTGATCGTCTTCTGCGAGACCGGCCTGGTGGTGACCCCGTTCCTGCCCGGCGACTCGCTGCTGTTCGCGGTCGGCACCTTCGCGGCCCTCGGGGCGCTCGACCTGGGGCTGGTCATCGCGCTGCTGAGCGCGGCGGCGATCCTGGGGGACAGCCTCAACTACGCGGTCGGGGCGACGATCGGCCCGCGCGTGTTCCGGCAGGATGGCGTGCGGTTCCTCAACCGTCGGCATCTCGAGCGCACCCACGAATTCTACGAGCGCTACGGGGCCAAGACCATCGTGATCGCGCGGTTCGTGCCGATCGTGCGGACCTTCGCCCCGTTCGTGGCGGGGATCGGCCGGATGCGATACCGGCAGTTCCTCTTCTACAACGTGGCGGGCGCGCTCCTGTGGATCCTGGGCCTGGTGCTGGGCGGCTACCTCTTCGGCAATATCCCGGTGGTCCGGCGCAACTTCTCGCTCGTGATCTTCGCGATCATCATCCTATCGATCCTGCCCGGGATCATCGAGGTGTGGCGTCAGCGGGGGCGCGCCGGAACCGCAGTCCGGTGACCCCCTCCTCCGTCTTCCGCTCCTCGACCTGGGTCCTGGTGGCGAGCAGCCGCAGCATCCGGTGATTGTCGGCCTGCACGTAGGCGCTGAAGCGGTGGATCCCCCGCGCCTCGGCCGCTCCCAGCACCGCGTCCAGCAGGATGCCGCCGAGGCCCCGCCCCTGCCAGCCGTCCTCCACCACGAAGGCCACCTCCGCGGTGTCCGGCTCCTCCGCGGGCTCGTAGCGGCCCACCCCGATCAGCTGCACGCCCGCGACCGTCTCGCGCTCGGCGACCAGGGCCAGGCGGCGCACGTAGTCCACGTTGGCGAAGAAGTGGTACCAATCAGACGGCAGCCGGCGCAGCACCGTGAAGAAGCGCTGGTAGGCGGTGTGGCGGCTCAGGCGCTCGTAGAGATCCACGAGCCGGGGCTCGTCATCGGGCCGGATCGGGCGGAGCCTCGCCGAGAAGCCGTCCTTGAGCGCGACCGTCCGCACGAGCTCGCGCGGGTACGGGGCCGCTTCGTGCATCACATCGCCCATCGTCGCCTCCACCTCCGGAGCCACTCCACTGTTTAGACGGAGTCTCCCGCAAGATGGATGCCTCGCCGGCGGACGCTGACGGTCGGACCAGGAAGGAGTGCTACGACTCGATTACTACTTGATGGCGCCGGCGGTGAGGCCGGAGACGTAGTAGTCGAGGAAGAACACGTAGAGGATCACGATCGGCACCGAGCCCAGCACCGCGCCGGCCATGAGCGAGCCCCAGAAGTAGATGTCCCCCCGGATCAGCTCGGTGGTGACTCCCACGCTGGCGGTGATCTGCTCGGACGACGACGTGAAGGTGAGCGCGTAGATGAACTCGTTCCACGAGAGCGTGAACGCGAACAGGGCCGCGCACACGAGGCCGGGCACCGCGATGGGCAGGACGATGCGCCAGAGCGCCTGGATGCGGGTGGCCCCGTCCACCATCGCGCACTCCTCGATCTCCTTGGGGACGGTGCGGAAGTAGCCGATGAGCAGCCAGGTGCAGAACGGCACCAGGAAGGTCGGGTACGTGAGCACGAGCGCCCACTTCGAATCGCCGAGGCCCACCCAGTTGACGATCTGGGCCAGCGGCAGGAAGAGGAGGGAGGTGGGCACGAGGTAGGTGACGAAGATGCCGGTGCCCAAGGCGGCCACCCCCGCGAACTTCAGCCGCGCGAGCGCGTAGGCCGCGATGGTGCCGAGGACGACCGACACCACGGTGGAGAGCGCGGTCACGAGCAGGCTGTTCTTGGTCCAGGTGAGGAACTCGGTGTCCCAGAGGAGCTTGCTGTAGTGCTCGAGCGTGGGGCCCTGGGTGATGATGAGGGGCACCGCGTAGCGGTCGTAGAGCTCGCGGTCCTGCTTCAGCGACGTGAGCGTCATGTGGTAGAAGGGGAACAGCGCGAACACCAGGAACGGCAGCAGCAGCAGGTGCTTCGCGACCTTCCCCAGGAACGGCCGGCGCGCGACGGTCAAAACGTCTGCTTCCGCACGAAGCGGAGCTGGGCCCAGACCACGAAGACGAGCAGCGGGAAGAGGTAGAGCGAGATCGCGGCGCCCTCCCCGATCCGCCCGGTGTCGATGCCGATCAGGCGCGACAGCGTGGCGAAGAGGTGGGTGGAGTTGATCGGCCCGCCGTGGGTGAGCACGTAGACGATGTTGAAGTCGCTGAAGGTGAAGATGGTGGAGAAGAGCACCACCACCGCGAGCACCGGCTTGAGCAGGGGCAGCGTGATGTGCCAGAAGCGGGCGTTGGCGCCGGCTCCGTCGGCTTCCGCCGCCTCGTAGAGCTCCTTGGGGATCGCGACCAGGCCCGCGAGGATGGTGATCGCGAAGAAGGGCAGGCCGCGCCAGATGTTGACCGTGATGACCGCGGCCATCGCGTAGTACCGCTGGCCGAGCCAGTTCGGGCCGGGCGGATCCATGAGCCCGGTCGCGATGCCGGTCCAGTTCACCACGCTGTAGAGCGAGTTGAACATCCACCACCACCCGAGCGTGCTGAGCGCGGTGGGAATCACCCACGGCAGCAGCACCGCACCGCGGATGAAGCGCTTGAACCAGAGCTGCTCGTTGAGGAGCAGGGCCAGGCAGATGCCCATCACCACCTTGAACACCACCGCGATCCCGGTGAACACGAACGCGTTCTGGAAGGTCTGGCGGAACGCGTCGCTGTCCCACAGCTTCACGAAGTTGCGGAACCCGATGAACTCGCTCGGCCGGCCGATGAAGGCGTTGGACATCGAGAAGTAGAGCGCCATCACGAACGGATACGCGACGAGCAGGAGCAGGAGGAGGAGGGCCGGGGTGACGAAGACCGGCCCCAGGATTTCCTCGCGGTCGAGCAGGCCCCTCACCCGGGCGACCAGCCCCGGGCGGGCGCGCGATACGCGAATCTCCTCTGCTCTGACCGCCATGTGCTCTCTTACCCTGACCCCTTTTTTATACTCGTTCGGCTCGCCTTCGGCTTCGCCTCACCCAGCCAGGATCTTCTTCATCTCGTTCTCGGCCCAGGCGATGGAGTCCTTGGTCGAGGTACCGGTCACCGCCTTGGCGATCATGTTGGGCAGCAGGTAGGTGTTGGTGATGAGCTGGACCTTGTCCGAGGGCGGCGCCGGCCAGCCGTAAGTGTGGAACTGAACCCCCTCGCCCTTGAGGGCGGCGTACTTGGGATCGGTGCGGAGCACCGGGTGGTCCTGGAGCTTGTCGAAGACGGGCAGGTTGAAGGCCTCCCCGGACATGATGTACTCGTCGTAGGTCTCGCGCTTGCCGAGCAAATAGCGGATCCACTCCTTGGACGCGTCGATGTTCTTGGAGAACTTCCAGATCCCGATGTGGCGCGGGGTGTCCGTCTCGTGACGGCCGCTCGGGCCGCCCAGGCTCCGGTGGTGGTTGATGCCGTCGGCGGTGACCAGCTTGCGCTGCTTGGCCACGATGTAGGCCGACACCGGGTTGTGGATCCAGCCCGCCTTGCCCTGCTGCAGCGACTCGTTGTTGCTCGCGTCCGACCAGGACAGCACCTCGGGCTCCATGCAGTCCTTGAACATCTTCTGGTACCACTCGATGGTCTGCACGGTGGCCGGCGAGTTGATGCGCACCGTCTTGCCGTCCTTGTCTACCTCCATGCCGCCGAACGACCACAGGACGGGGCCCGCGGTGGAGATCGAGTCGTAGTTCTGCGAGATGGGGATCCCGACCGGGTTCCCCATCTTCTTGAGCTCCTTCCCGACGGTGTAGAGCTCCTCCCACGTGTCGGGCACCTTCAGGGACGCCTTCTTGAAGAGGTCCTCACGGTAGGCGGCCACGAAGAAGCCGTGGTACTGCGGCACCGCGCGCCAGACGCCCTTGACGTGGGCCCCCTCATAGGACGAGGTCAGGGCCTTGCCGTACTGCTTCTCGAGCCCGGTCACCACGTCGGAGACGTCCGCGAGCTGCGGCTCGTAGAGCCACGGGAAGTGCATGCGCATCTCGACCATGTCGTGCCCGGCCTGGGTCTGCACCTCGGAGGCGTACTTGGCCTGCTGGGGCCCCATATGGGAGATGTGGTCGATCTTGAGCTTTATGCCGGTGTCCTTGGTGAAGCGCTGGCCGATCTCGGTCAGCTTCTTGTCGGAGGCCGGCGCGAAGTTGTTCCAGCAGAGGTATGAGATCTCGCGCTGCTGGCCCCGGGCCGGCGGCACGCGGGTGGCGAGGATGCCGGCGAGGCCGGCTCCGGTGGTCGTCAGGAACTGACGGCGACTGACTGATCCCATAGACTCCTCCTCACTGAGGGAATGGGTCGGGACGACGAATCGGGAAAGGTGTGTGCGGACTGTATCTTGCGTCGCGGGCGTCTGTCAAGGGTTGGCCGGCTCGACGAGCCGAGCGGGCCGCCCTGAAGGCGACGAAGCGGCGCCGGAGCGAGCCGCCGTCCGTCAGTGTGAGCGCAGCGGGATGATCTGGCCGGCCGCGTCGAACCCGAGGGGCCGCCCGGGGCCGACCACGGTCAGGTCGGGACGCTTCGCGATCTCCGGCAGCAGCGCTTCCGAGCACTCGATCTCGCCCAGCACCAGCGTGCTCCGGATGCGGATCACGCGGGCCCGCTCGGGCGGGGTGAGGCCGATGCAGTTCAGCGCGTTCTCGACCGCCTCGCGGTCGCTCTCGAACACGAGCGGCAGCTTGGCCCCGTTGGGGGCGCAGGCGGTGAGCGTGTTGATGGCGGTCGGCTTCCAGTCGATCTTCTCGGCGAGCCGGCGGGTGGTGAAGTCGGCGTTGCCGATCCCGGTGGCGTTGCCTCCGCTCTCCTCGGTGAGATCGAGGGCCACGATCCACAGGATCTTCGGGTCGGCGGGGAAGGGCTCGTGCGGGTTCGACGGGCGGCCGATCACGTTGGTGTCCATGCCGGAGCCGGACACGTTCTTGCCGATCTCCTCGACCACGAGCACGTCGATCGGGGAGAAGGGCAACCGGGCCATCCAGGCCCGCGCGTCCTTGAGCAGCCGCCGCTCGCCCGCCTCGAGATCCCCCGCGTTGAAGGCCTCCACGCAGGCGGTCTCGTCGTAGCCGTTCTCCACGATGCCGAGCCCGAAGCCGATGCGGGCCTTCGCGAGCATCTCGCGGCCCACCGCGGTGATCACCGTCTCGTAGCCGTGATTGACGTTGGCCCGGTGATACTGGGTGGCCCCGCGGTACTTGCCGAGCCCGATCGTCATCATCTTGAAGAGGCCGGACTCGATCGAGCCCTTGAAGTCGGTGTGGGGCTTGACCCGGTTGACCACCCCGATCCGGTCGGCCTCGGACGCGACCCGGTCGAGCCAGACCGGCAGCCCCAGGGCCTCCCCCACCTGGACCACGTCCATGGTGGCCCGGACCTCGCAGCCCATGGTGGCGTCCGTGATCCCGTAGTGCTCCAGCACCGACCGCTGCCCCTCGGCGGTGGCCCCGCCGTGGCTGCCCATGGCCGGGAACACGAAGGGCCGGGCGCCCTGGTCGCGGAGCCAATCGACGGTCGCCCGGACGATGACCGCGATATTGGCGATCCCCCGGCTGCCCGCCCCCACCGCCACCGTGTCCCCCCGCTTGATGGGCAGGCCCGCGGCGGCCAGGGTCTTCCTGACCCCTCCGGGGATGTCTTCCAGGCGGGTGCGGGCGAAGGTCTGCCGCACCCGGTGCATCGTGGGGAGCGTCACCGATCCCAGCGGCATGCCGGGATCATAATGTAGCCGCCCCTGCCCCTGTCAATGTCCTTGACTTTCCAGACTTCCGCCCTTACAACTGGGGGCCAATCGATGGCCAACCGCTGGCCGATGCGTCTCAAATTCCTCTTGGTTCCCGCGACGCTGGTGAGTCTGCTCCTGCTCCTGAGCGGGTGCACGACCATTGGAGACTTCTTCCGCCAGCGCCCGCAGGCGCTCCCGCCTGCCTCGGAGCTCTACTCGGAAGGCGAGAGCCAGCTCAACAAGAACCGGTTCGACGAGGCACGGACCGCATTCCGCAAGGTCGCGGAGCGGCATCCACAATCGAGCTACGCGCCGCGGGCTCGCTTCCTGATCGGCGAGGCGTTCTACCGCGAGGGACAGTTCGACAAGGCCATCAAGGAGTTCGAAGGCTTCATGGCCTTCTACCCGCGGCACCAGATCGCGGACCTCGTGCAGTACCGGCTCTCGATGAGCTACTACGACCAGATGAAGCCGGTCGAGCAGGATCAGGAGATCACCCGCAAGGCGATGGAGACGTTCAAGGTCCTCGTCCGCGAGTACCCGGAGAGCCGGTACGCGGCGGACGCCCTCGCCAAGATCGACATCTGTCGGGGCCGCATGGCCCAGAAGGAGCTGTGGGTCGCCGCCTACTACATCAACCAGGGCAACCCGGGGGCGGCCCGCCAGCGGCTGGAGAAGGTCGTCAAGGAGTACCCGCGCACCCTCGTGATCCCCGAGGCGCTCTTCCGGCTGGGTGAGGTATATTCCGGCGACGGACGGGCCGAGGAATCCCAGCGCATGTACCGGCAGCTGGCCGATGAGTACCCTTACACGGAGTGGGGCAAGCGCGCCGCGCAACGCCTCCAGGCCGCGAGGTAAGTCATGCACGACGTCGTCGATCTCCGATCCGATACTCTCACCCTCCCGACCCCGGCGATGCGCGACGCGATGGCGCACGCCGAGGTGGGCGACGACGTCTGGGAGGAGGATCCGACGGTCCGGCGTCTCGAGGAGACCGCGGCCCGCCGCACCGGCAAGGAGGCGGCCCTGTTCGTCTCCTCCGGCACCCAGGGCAACCTCGTCTCGGTCCTCGCCCAGACGCGCGCGGGCCAGGAAGTGGTGCTCGACGCCGACTCCCACATCTTCAACTACGAGGGCGCGGGGGCGGCCGTCTTCGGCGGCGTGCAGACCCTGCCGGTCAAGACCGCGCGCGGCTTCCTGACGCCCGCGCAGGTGCGCGAGCACATCCGGCCCAACAACATCCATATCCCGATGACCGGGCTGGTCGCGGTCGAGAACACCCACAACCGCCACGGCGGCACCTGCTGCACCCCCGAGGAGATCGAGGCGGTGGCCGCGGCGGCCCGCGCGGCCGGGGTGCCGGTGCACCTCGACGGCGCGCGGCTCTTCAACGCGGCGATCGCCCTCGGGCGGCCGGTCGCCGACTTCGTGCGGCCGGTGGACTCGCTCACCTTCTGCCTATCCAAGGGCCTCGGGGCCCCGGTCGGCTCGCTGGTGTGCGGCTCGCGCGAGTTCGTGGCGCGCGCCCGGCGGGTGCGGAAGATGCTGGGCGGCGGCATGCGGCAGGTCGGCGTGCTGGCCGCGGCCGGGCTCGTCGCGCTGGATTCCATGGTGGACCGGCTCGCCGAGGACCACGGCAATTGCCGTCGGCTCGCCGAGGCGGTGAGCCGCCTCCCCCGGGTCGGCCTGGACCTGGCCACCGTGCAGACCAACATCGTCATCTTCCGGGTGGACCGCGACGGCGGGGCCACCGAGCTCGTCACCGGCTGCCTGGCCCGCAAGGTGAAGATCCACCAGACCGGCCCCGGCACCATCCGGTGCGTGACCCACAAGGACGTCGACGCCGACGACATCGAGCGGGCCCTCGAGGCCTTCCGAGAGATCACGGCGGCCTGGTAGCCGCCCGCACCCCAGAGGAGGCCGCACCCTATGGCCGAGCGCCTGCTGGACGTCAAGAACCTCAAGACCTACTTCTTCACCGATGAAGGCGTCGTCCGCGCCGTCGACGGCGTCGACCTCTACATCGAGAAGGGGGAGACGCTGGGGGTCGTCGGGGAATCGGGCTGCGGCAAGTCGGTGACCGCGCTCAGCATCATGAAGCTCATCCCCCAGCCGCCCGGACGGATCGTCGAGGGGGAGATCAACTACAACGGCACCGACCTGGTGACCTTGCCCGCGAACCGGATGCGCAAGATCCGCGGCAAGGAGATCTCCATGATCTTCCAGGAGCCGATGACCTCGCTCAACCCGGTGTTCACCTGCGGGGAGCAGATCGCGGAGGCCATCCGCCTCCACGAGGGGCTCGGCCGGCGCGAGGCGATGGCCAAGACGGTGGACATGCTGAAGCTGGTGCACATCCCCAACGCGGAGCGCCGCGTGAAGGAGTACCCGCACCAGCTCTCGGGCGGCATGCGGCAGCG
>DATFUK010000687.1:0-2071 GCA_035260865.1 Candidatus Methylomirabilota bacterium
CTTCGACCTCATCTGCACGAGCCCGCCCCAGATGCCGACGCCGGCCGACCGCGAGCGCGGTGACGCGGCCGCGGCGGCCGACAACGGCGGGCGGGACGGCTGGGCCCTGCTCGACCGGGTGATCGCGGGCGCCCCCGCGCACCTGGCGCCGGGCGGCCGGCTCGTGTTCACCCTGTTCGGCTTCCTCGGGGTCAAGGCCGCGCTCGCCAAGCTGCACGACGCGGGGTTCGAGCCGGCGATCCTGGGCCAGGAGACGCAGGCGTTTCCCCGCATCGGCTACGAGCGGCTCGAGCACATCCGCGCGCTCGACTCCGAGGCCACCCTGCCCCGGAGCGGGTGGCCCGCCACCGTCGAGCGCTACGTGATCCAGGGCATCCGGACGGAGGAGCCATCGCGATGAAGACCGCCCGCAGTCTCATCGTCAACGCCGACGACTACGGCCTCACCGCGGGGGTGAGCCGCGGCATCCTCGACTCGCACCGGCGCGGGATCGTGACGAGCACGACCCTGCTCGTGAACCGGCCGGTGGACCCCGCGCTCATCGAGCAGCTCAAGGCCTCGGGGATGGGGGTGGGGCTGCACATGAACCTGACGCTGGGGCCCCCGGTGGCGCCCGCGAAGCGGGTGGCCTCGCTCCTGGACGGCGAGGGGAAGTTCACCCGCGACGCGCGCGAGGCCGCGAAGCGCGCCCGGCCGGACGAGGCGCGCATCGAGCTCGGGATGCAGATCGACGAGTTCCGGAAGATCATGGGGCGGTTCCCCACGCATCTGGACTCGCACCACCACGTCGGCCGGCAGGAGCCGATCCTGGAGCTGGTGCTGGACTTCGCGCGCGCCATCCGGGTGCCGGTGCGGACGCAGGACGCGGAGGTGCGGGCCGCCGCGCGGAAGCTCGCGCTCAAGACGCCGGATCACTTCATGGGGGAGTCGGGCCCGGACGCGTACTGGTCGTCCGAGCGCGTGCTCGCGCACCTGCGCGAGCTGCCGGGCGGCGTGACCGAGTTCATGACCCATCCCGGCTACTTCGACGACGACCTCGCCTACAGCCGCTACGGGCGCCAGCGCGACGTCGAGCTGGCCGGCCTCACCGATCCAGAGGCGCGCGCCCTCGTCGAGCGCGAGGAGATCCGGCTCATTCACTTCGGAAACCTGTAGGGCGCGTGGCCCCCGAGGTCGTGATCGGGGTGGACGTGGGCGGGACGACGGTGGCCGCGGGCCTCGTCGACCCCGACGGGCGCGTCCTCGAGCATCACCAGGTACCGACCCACGCGCGCGGACCGGGCACCGCGCTCGAGACGATCGGCGAGCTGCTCGATCGCCTCGGCGAGCGCGCGCGGGCCCGCGGTGTCACCGTCACCGGGGTCGGCCTCGGCGTGCCCGGCATCATCGATGCCGAGCGCGGCGCGGTGGGCGTGGACATCCACTACGCGCCCGAGCTGGCCCGGGCTCCGCTCGGCGCCATGCTGCGAGAGCGCGTGGGCGTGCCCGTCTTCGTGGACAACGACGTGAACGCGCTCGCGCTGGCCGAGTGGACCTGGGGCGCCGGGCGCGGGGCGCGGTCGCTCGTCATGCTGGCGCTCGGCACCGGAGTCGGCGGCGGCATCATCGTCGATGGGCGCCTGCATCGCGGGCACGCCGGATTCGGCGGCGAGCTCGGCCACGTGCCGATCGACTTCGACGGGCCGCCCTGCGTCTGCGGCGGGCGCGGGTGCCTCAAGGCCTACGTGTCGGGCACCGACATCGCGCTGCGCGCCGGCGAGCGGCTCGGCCGCCCGGTGAGCGCGGCCGAGGTCTTCCGTCTCGCGGCCGAGGGCGACGCGGCGGCGGACGCCATCGTGGAGGCGGCGTGCGCCGCCCTCGGGGCGGGGCTGAGCATCATCGTGAACGGGCTCAACCCGGAGCGCGTGCTGCTGGCGGGCAGCGTGGCCAAGTCGCTCCGGCCCCTCGAAGCGCGGGTGCGCGCGGCGCTCGCGCGCTACGCCTTCGCGGAGGCCCTCCGGGCCACCCACCTGGAGATCCTGGCCCTCGACAAGGACGCGACGGTGCGGGGCGGCGCCGCGCTCGTGCACTA